>WJLK01000002.1 GCA_014728565.1 Candidatus Pacearchaeota archaeon | reverse complement strand
TTATTAGAAAGTGCATGTTCTTTAAGGGATATCGTGCCAGAGAAAGTATCCGGAATTCGGGTTAATTTAAATCATGCTGCAGTTATAGCAAGAAAATTATTTAGAGATTTAAAAAATGGCTTTTAAAAAAATCATTAAAATAACTCTGATATTTTTAGTAGGTTTTCTTAGTGCAAATCTTATTAATTTTTATCTTATTTATGGATTAGAAGCTCCTTTATTAAATCTTTCTAGTAACAGTTCTCCTTATGATTTTATAAAAGAGGACCAGATAATAATTGAAGATGATAAAATAATAATAAATATTGAGGATGCTAGCATAGGAAGATATGCTCCAACAGGAAGTATGAGACCTGTTTTAGATTATGGTTCAAATGGAATAAGAGTAAAACCAGATTCAGAGGAGGATGTTCATATAGGAGATATAATAAGTTTTAGAAAAGATGGAATATTAATAATCCATAGAGTTGTAGAAAAAGGTATTGATAAAAATGGAGTTTATTTTATTACAAAAGGGGATAATAACACAGCAGTTGATAAAAAAGTAAGATTCAAGGATATTGAATATATAACAGTAGGAATTTTATGGTAAAATGGAAATAAAATGTCCTGGAAACAAATTAATATTGTTGTTAGATAGTTTAGATCCTGATGAATTCAGAAGTCTTAGAAGGGGTTATGAGGAAAATCCTGATGTTGAAACCTTAAGAAGAAGAATAGATGCGGGTTTTCCAAATTTTTCAGAGAAACTTAGAGAGGGATTAGTAAAAAGTGCTTTAATAGAATATCATCAAAGAAGAAATATCTATCTTACTCTTGCAGGTTATGGGAGAAATCTTGTAAAAATTTCAGAAACATTAGGAAGACATGTAGAAAACTGCAGAGATATCGGAGGATGTTTTGACAGATATATGTTATATTTAGAGCATTGTTCTAGAGAAGAATTAGAATTAGAAGCAATTGGAGAGAAAGCTTCTTCAGATGTTGAATCGGAGAATGTTCTTCCAGAATCTATAAGAAGACTTGACCTTTTAAAATTAGATTTGCTCAACCCTTAAACAACAAACAACCAGTTAAAAATCATTGCCAGATATATTCCAATTGTTAAAAAGGGCATTGCAGGATAGAATTTGCCTTTTCTTGCTAAAAAAAACAATGTGAAAAGAGCAATAGTTGAAAATAGTGAGATAACCAATCCTGGAATTATTGAATTAAAAACCTTGATGAAAACTCCTGCAGTTATTATTGGAAAAATTATATCTCCTCCTCCTAGTATAGCCAGGTTAACTTTTATTTTTGCTTTTTTAAACTTATTTTCTAAATCTTTTTTTGATTTTTTTTCATATTTTTGTTTTATTTTTTTTATTTTTTGTTTTTCTTTTTTAGAGGCATAGGGAATAAAAAATCCTGTAAAGAACTTCAGGTTATTTATCTGATAGTTTGCCATCTTTTGCATAAACTCACTATACCAGACAGCCCAGATATCATATAAAGATATTATAAGCAAGAGGATTATTATTCCAAGAATATTAAGAATAGGAACAAAAACAGCTGCAATTCCAGGATATATCAGGAGTTCTGTGAGATTATGAACTAAAATATTTCTCTTATAAATTTTGACAAAGGCAAAGGGTATTGCAACGATAAATGCTATAATAGAGGAGTAAATAAAATCAACACTTGAAAAAACTACATTAAGGCTAATTCCCAAAGCCAGGATAGTTACAGCAAAAAACCAGAATCTTATGAATCCCTCTGCTTTGATTTGTGTTAAAATGAAAAAAAGACTTATTGCAATTAAAAAAGACAACAAAATCTGAAAAGGAAGGTCAAAAGGTTTTGGTCTTATTTCACTAGGAGGTTCCATTCCATAGGGAAGAGCATTTTCAGAAATATTGTAATAAGAAATAACTGCTATTCCTATTAACTGAGTTATTAAAAAAACAGTTATGAGGATAGCTGTTACTTTTATACTGTGTTTCATTATTTAGAATTTTCTCCTCCTTTAGAATAATAAGAAAAAGCTAGTTTTTAAATCTTCCAGTAATCATCTCAATCTTATTGTTTCCAGATTTCTGGGAACATTGGTTTCAATATGATGAAGTTTGTATATTGAACTAGCTAAGTCAAGACATTTGCTCTGCTCACCGTGATTTATGATTATTCTGTTAGGACGAGGTTTTGTGCGATTAGTAAAATCAAGTAATTCATTTCTTCCTGCATGAGCTGTTAATCCTGTGATTGTAACAACCTCCATATTAACCTCTACTAAATCCTCTTTTCCATTTGAATTCATTCTAACCTGTTTTATTCCTTCTTGAATCTGTCTTCCTAAAGACCCCTGGCCCTGATAACAGACAAAACAAATTTTGTCTTTTTTATTATTTGCCAGATGCCTGAAATACTCAACAGAAGCACCTCCTACAAGCATACCAGATGTAGCTAGAATAACACATGGACCACCTTCAATAACAGCTTTTCTTTCCTGAGAACTTCCAACTCTCTTGAAAACATCTGAGGAAAAAGGATTATTATCCTGAAAAACCTCTCTTCTGACTTGTGAATTAAGAAAATCAGGGTAAGCTGTATGAATTCCATTGATATCCCATATCATTCCATCTATATATATAGGTATTTTAGGAAGTTTATTATCCCTCATTGCTTCTTCTAAAATCAACATTGTTTCCTGAGCTCTTCCCAATCCAAGTTCTGGAATAAGAATTTTTCCTTTTTTTTCAACTGTCTCTTTTATCTCCCTAATAAGCTGCTCTTCTGACTCTCTCCTAGAAGGAAGAATATCATTTTTACTTCCGTATGTAGATTCAATTATCATTGTTTCTAATCTTGGAAAATTAGATATAGCTCTCTCTAATAATTTTGTTTTATCAAATTTCAGATCTCCTGTGTAAATCAGATTATGGGCTCCGTTTCCAATGTTTATATGAACAATTGAACTTCCAAGTGCATGACCTCCGTTATAAAAAGTTATTCTTATGTCTGGAGCAATATCAGTTACTTCATTATAATTCAGACAGATTGTGTGTTTTACCATTTCCTTTACATCTGTTGAAGAAAAAAGAGGGGATGCTGCTTGTTTATAAGCAACACCAATAAAATCAAGTGCAAGCAAGGCAGCTATATCTCTTGTAGGATCAGTCATATAAACAGGTCCTCTATAACCCATTTTAAAAAGATAAGGTATTAAACCTGAGTGATCCAGATGGGCGTGAGTAAGAACTATTGCATCAAGCTCGTTTATTTTAAATTCAGAAACATCTAGATAAGGGAATTTGTCTTTTCCTTTTGCTGCTACATCAATTCCACAATCCAGAAGAATTTTTGTCTGAGGAGTCTGCAGTAAAATACAGCTCCTTCCAACTTGTCTTCCTCCACCTAAAAAAGTAACTCTTATCCATTCCTCCATTTTTTCAGGATTCCACTCTTTGTATATTTTCTTTCCAATTGAATTAAGGAATCTTTTTCTTGTATTGTTGTTCTGGTAAAGCACAGCTCTTATGTTTTCTGTTATCTTAGATTTGATAGCAGGGCTTCTCTGAACCTCAGGAACCCACATTGTTTTTTCTTTTATTTCCTTTATTATAGAACCTGATTTTCCAATAACAAGTCCAGGTCTCTCAGCTTCAATGACAACAATACTTCTCTGAGGATCAAAAAGAACATCAGTTAATCCTGCATCCTGAGGAACAATCTCTCTTATTATTTTTTCAGTTTCCTCCTGGGATTTTAATAAAGAAGGATCAGCTCTTAACTCAATTCTTTTTTTAAATTTATTTACAAGTTCTTTTATTTTTCCTTCGTTATGTCTAAAGAAATCTATCTCATCTGTGTAAAAAACAATGTTAGCTCCTTCAAAGTTCGCACTACTAATAACCTTTGGTAATTCTTTTTGAATATCCTTTAGAATATCAGGCATTTTAAAAGTAATTTAACAAGATATTTATTTTATTTTTGTTCTTTGGACTCCAGGTTTTTCCTGGAAGTCTGAACTGATCTCTTTTTGTATTTCATGTTTTATTCCACTCTTGGTAATTGAAAAAATATCAATTCCATTTCCACTTCCAGTATCTCTTTGTGTTGATGATTTTAGAGCTTCCATAGCTAGTTCTACACCTTCTTTTACTGTGAGATCTTTTTTATACTGTCTCTCTAACAAACCTAAGACATAAGGCATTCCAGAACTAAAATTTGCATCATAATCCTCTACCTTAAGAACACTTCCTGCTGGTTCAACTGAAAAAACCTCTGCCTCTCCATTGCTGTTTATTCCTCCAACAAGAGTTCCTACAATTGAGGGAACCATTGTAGGCTGCCTTATATTTCTATATGTAAGCATTGCTATTAGATTTGCAGCCTCTCTTATAGATGGTCTTTTTTTGCTTTTTAATTCTTTAAGTTTTAGTTCAGCTGCTATTATCTTTTTCTGCATCTCAATATCAGACGCATTTCCAGTTCCTGAAACAACCAGATAGTCATTTATCTGAATTGTTTTTTGAGTATTCTTACTAAGAACAATATTTCCTGCAGAAGCTCTCCTATCAGAACCCATTACAACTCCGTCTTTACATACAATCCCTATTAAAGTTGTTCCTGATTTAAGAACACTTTTTTTTAATTCTTGATCCATTTTTTAAAAATCAAAGGTACTCTATTAACTCCTTTAGAATCTATGAAAATATTTATGAACAGGGGTTTATAAAGTTTTTGGAAAAAAGTAATTACTTACCTTCCTGAAGTATATTAATCATATTATCTAAAACATTTCCATCTTGCATCTTCATTGTCTGCATGATGGATAATAATTTAGCTGTTGTATCAGCTCCATTATTGCTTCTACTTCCACCTGATATCTTTC
>WJLK01000032.1 GCA_014728565.1 Candidatus Pacearchaeota archaeon | reverse complement strand
TCCTTCTATTAAATTGCATTGCTCTGTTCTTGGTGCAGGTGCTCTGAAAAAAGCAATTGAGAATTATGAGAAAAAATAAGTAATTATTTTTTCTTTGTCTTCTTTTTACTGGATTTTTTCTTTCTTTTTATCTCTGGTGCTTTTAATGTCTTTGTATTTTTAGGAAGTTTTATTTCAGAAAAGATGTAGATATAAAGAATTTCTAAAATTCCTATTGTGTTTATTACAAGAAGGGCAATAAACCATATTACCTGTTTTTTTCCAGCTGCTTTCCATAAAGCCAGTCCTTTCCATGTCAGTGACCAGATTGTTATCACAGTCATAATAAAAACTGCCAGTTCCAGAGAAATTCCAAGATACTCTGAGAGCAGTTGAGTAGGATTAATATAGAGATTTGTATCAACCATTTTTATATCTTAATGAATTGAAGTTTGTTTTTAAATGTTTTTGAGATAAATTAATTTTATATATTAAGGTTTTAATGGAAAAACCAAGGATAACTAGTGCTGTTCTTGTTGAAAAAGATAATAAATTTTTATTAGCTGAAAGAAACAAAGAAAACTATAAGGGTTACTGGATTATCTCTAGAGGAGTTAAATTTGGTGAGACCATAGAAGAAGCTGCTATTTGTGAGATTAAAGAAGAAACTAATTTAGATGTTGAGATTATTAAATTAATAGGACATAAAGAGGTCATTAATGTTCCAGGAGACTATCATAGTATTGTGTTTTTTCATTTAGCTAAGCCTAAACACTCTGATGTATCAGTGGGTAATCAGCTGGATATTTCTAAAGCTAGTTTTTTTACAATAGATGAGATAAAAAAAATGAAGCTTGCAGAGAGTGCTGAGTGGGCTCTAAAAGAAGCTGGATTCTGGAAATAAAATCTCAGATTATTTTTAAAAGATTATATTTATATATGCTGAATTCTTATTAAAAAAATGGATAGATCATTAAAAATAACAATAGCTGTAATAGTGGGTGTTATTTTATTTGCTGGAATTATCTTAATAACCAATCCTGAAAATCAGGAGAACAGGCCCACAATTAATGTTAGGGGTGAAGCTTCTATTGATGCATTACCAGATATAATTAAAGTTCACCTAACAATGAGATCTAATACAACTGAAGAAAAAAGTAATGACCGGTATATTGAAGAACTAACATCTAAGTTTGTTTCAAAAGGTTTTAGAGCAGATGAAATACAGATTCAAAACCTGAATATTGTTCCTTTTACTTATTATCCAGAGAATTATCCTGATTCCCAAAGCAGTGACATGTATAGAATAACCAGCAATCTTATTGCTAAATTTCCTTCATCTGAAATCGAGAAAATAGGAAGGGCTCTTTCAGTTGGTGTTGAAAACGGAGCAACATCAATACAGGTATCATATGAACTAAGCAAGGATAAGGAGAATGAATATAAAGCAGAATCTATTGAAAAGGCATCTAAAGATGCCAGAAATAAGGCTGAATCTCTTGCAGAGGGTCTAAATAAAAGACTTGGAAAACTTGTTTCAGTATCTTCTGACCAGTTTAATTATGTTCCAAAACCGGGGTATAATCGGGACTTTTCTGGCGGAAATGCTGCTGAGGATATAGCAGTTGCAAAATCTGAAGTAGCTAAAATTCAGGTTAGTGAACAAAAAATTACATCCACTGTAAATGCTGTTTTTGAATTGAGATAATTTCTAGGAATAATTTATATAGTCTATTTTGTAAGAGATAATATGGAAAATAAAAAGAGATTATTAATCACTGTTATTGTATCAATTATTTTGGTAATAATATTTTCTGCTTTTTATTTAATAAATTTTAATATTCCTAACAATAATACCAATGAAAATAATTATATTCAAGAAAATTCAAATCAAGAGTATTTAGAATTACTTTCAAAGATAGAAAAAGGCAATAACTATATTCTTTCTAACGGCACTTCTGATTCGTGTTTTCCCTATAGATATTTTCACAGAGGGTGTTATTATGAAGGAAAACAAAAATTTTATAATGGACTTTTAGTAAGTTCATTTTTATCAAGTAATCTTTCTCATGATGAAAGAATTGAATTGTGTTATAAATTTATTTTTAATGGCTCAACTGCATATTGTTTACAGCAAAATAACGAGATTGAAAAGTGTTTAGAATTTGCAGGACAAGATACTTATCTAAAAAGAATTTGTGATTTAAAAGAAGGGGAGACCATCCCAACAGAAGGAATATGGGATCCAAAATATAAGGATGACCCTATTCCAACAGTCTATATAAATAAAGAAGAAGAAATCTCTTCTGAACTTTCTAAAGAGGATATTCCTGAGGAAGATCCTGAAAGAAGTAATTATTACAATATTATTAATAATATTGATTTTTATTTAGGGGCGGAGCTGACATTTGAAAACGTTGAAATAACAAGTAGGGATTGGGGAGGACTGGAACCTTATCATATAATGATTGTTGAAGATGATGGAACTGCTATTTTCTTGCCCTTATTAGAGCACGAATCTCTAACCTGGATGCAGACTCATAGAAATTGGACAATTAAAGGGGTTGTTAAAAGCGGATCAGGAAGATACTATCTCAGTGTTTCTCATGTAGAAATAATTTAGATTCTCTTTTCTTTTTTATGAGCATGATTACTCCTCTGATTATTATAAATCTATTAATAAAATCTTATTTAAACAACCTGAAAAATTCAATGTTCTTTTTCAGGATATCTAAAAAACAAGCGACCCCTAAGGATAAATCTCAAAATAGGATTATCAATTTTGTTCACAAGACCAAAAAGAAATCCCCCGATTGCACAAACAATGACTGTTAACGGCAGATAAATCCAAGAAACTCCTGAGACAAGGACCATTATTAATCCAACAGCAATCCCAGCAATAACTCCAAGCAATGTAAAAAACACTCTAGCATCCATCATGATATAATCAAGAAATAACAATTAATAAATCTTACCAATTGACACAATTTTCAAAAGCTGAAAATTGTGGTTGAAAGCATATTTTAGGGGATATAATTAAAAAACTACAGCATGTTGTATGATTATCTTTATACTAGATTATAGAAATCTTTATAAAGATATCTTATTTCTAAATAATTGCATACACAATCTGTTGTGGTTTTAAAAAAGGAGGAATACTATATATTGTACTTAAAATCTCCTTATGAAATGCTTATATTGTAAATCAGATACAAAAGTTACAGACAAACGAGAGTCTCCTGAAGGAACCAGAAGGAGGCGTGAGTGTCTGAAATGTGGAAAAAGATTCACAACCTATGAAAAACCTGAGATTAAAGAAATAATAGTAGTTAAAAAAGATAAGAGGAGAGAAAAGTTTTCAAAAGACAAGTTGAAGTCAGGTTTAATAAAAGCATGTGAAAAACGCTCTGTATCAATTGAAAAAATTGATAAAATCGTAAGAGATATTGAAGAAAAATTAAGAAAAAAAGGAAAGGAGGTCAAATCTGATATGATAGGAAAAATGGTGATTAATAAACTAAAAAGATTGGATGAGGTTGCTTACATTAGATTTGCTTCTGTTTACAATGAATTTAAGGATATAAATGATTTTAAGCTTGCTATAAAGCAAGTTTAGAACCCTGAGAATTTGTGATTCTCAATTTTTAAGGAAATAATGAAGGAGGTATAAAAAACTTAGGATGGGTGATGGAGATCAATATCAGGAAAAAGGACTGGCTCCTTTGGGACAGTATGCTGATTCTAATTCTAAAACAGGAACTGAATTGTTTGAAGCAGGAGATTCTATTGAATTAAATAAAAAAGGTCTTCAGGATAACGGAACAATTAAAATTGGAAGGTATTTTTCTAAAGGAGGGATTCCTTATTACAAGCATAATTGGACAAAATCTGATGTTGATATAAATGACGAGACTGGAAGAATTTTATTTACTCAGAAAGGTGTTGAATTCCCTGAGAGATACAGTGAATTATCCAGACAGATAGTTGCTTCAAGATATTTTTATGGTGAAGTTGAAACTGCTGAAAGAGAATATTCACTAAGACAACTTATTGAAAGAGTTACAACAGCTATCTCAGAATGGGGAGTTCAGGATGGTTATTTTACAACTGAGGAGGGAGAGATATTCAAAAATGAGCTTGCTGCTCTAGTATTGGACCAATATGTTTCTTTTAATTCACCAGTCTGGTTTAATGTAGGAACTGATAAATATCCCTCAAGAAAATCAGGTGAACAGAGGAATTTTTATATAATTAAGGATGGTAAAGCTGTATTAGTTCCAGGAGGAGAAGACCATCTTTATCCTCAGACATCTGCCTGTTTTATCCAGAATGTAGGTGATACAATGGAAGATATAATGGATCTTGCTAAAAGAGAGGCTGCATTATTTAAGTATGGTTCTGGAACAGGAACAGATTTATCCACATTAAGAAGTTCCAGAGAGAAATTATCAGGAGGAGGTAAACCTTCAGGACCTATTGCTTATTTAACTTTCTATGATAGAGTTGCGGGAATTGTAAAGTCAGGTGGAAAAACAAGGAGAGCTGCTAAAATGAATTCTCTAAAGATAACACATCCTGATGTTTTTGAATTTATTACAGCTAAGATGAGAGAGGAAGAAAAAGCAAGAGCTTTAATGAGAATAGGATACTCTGCAAGAGAAGCAGCAGAAACTGTTGCTTTTCAAAATGCCAATCTTTCAGTCAGACTTACTGATGATTTCATGGAAGCTGTTAATATAGATGGGGAGTGGCAAACAATACCTGTTCATAATCATGAGATGGCTGACAAAATGCCAAAGTATAGTGCAAGAGCTTTAATGAGGGCCATAGCACTAGGAGCATGGCAATGTGGAGATCCAGGGGTTCAGTATCATACTATTATTAACAGATGGAATACCTGTGCTGGATCATTTGAGATAAATTCAAGCAATCCTTGCTCTGAATACATGTTTTGTGATAATAGTTCCTGTAATCTAGCTTCTCATAATCTTAGAAGATATTTAAATCCTGATGGAAGTTTTGATTTAAAAAGTTTTGAAAAAGCAACAAGACTGATTTCAATAGCTCAGGATCTTTTGTATGATCACTCAGGTTTTCCAAGAGAAGAGATTGCAGAAAATTCCCATAAGTTCAGGCCTCTTGGACAGGGATACTCAAATGCAGGAGCATTAATAATGTCACTAGGACTTCCTTATGATTCTGATGAAGGAAGAACATTGATGGCTTCACTCACTGCATTACTAAATGCTAATGTTTATAAAACCTCTGCAGAAATGGCAAGAATCCTAGGCCCTTTTGAGGAATTTCCATCTAACAGAGAATCTATGTTAAATGTTATGAGAATGCATAGAGATGCTTTAAATAATGTTGATAGTGAAAAAATACCTGAAGGTTTTGAATATATTCTAGAAAGAGCTTTTGAAATCTCAGATGAAGTTGTAAGAGATGGAGAAAAATATGGGTTTAGAAATGCTCAGGCAACTGTTCTTGCACCTACTGGAACAATAAGTTTTATGATGGGTTGTGATACAACAGGAATTGAACCTGAGGTATTTCTTGTTAAATATAAGCATCTTGCAGAAGGAGGTTCTTTAAGAATTGTCAATAAAACAGTTTCAGAAGCACTAAAAAGACTTGAATATAATAAAGAGCAAATAAAAGATATCCTAGAACATATAGGTGGTCATGAGAATGTTACAGAAACACCTTATTTAAAATCAGATCATCAGGGATGGCTTGAAAAATTAAAAGACGATCATTTCATAGATAACAGAGGTCTAGAAGAAAAAATAGTTGAAAAGGGATACTCTCCTCAACAGGCAAGAGAGATTAGATTATACTTAAGAGGTCATGAGATAATAGAAGGTTCTCCGTATCTTAAAGAGGAGCATCTTCCTGTTTTTGACTGTTCTCTTAAACCAAACAACGGAACAAGAGTTATTTCTCATATGGGTCATTTAAAAATGATGGCTGCTGTTCAACCATTTATATCAGGAGCTATATCCAAGACAGTTAATTTGCCAAAAGAAACTACTCCTGAGCAGATAGAGGAGATATATCAGTGGGGCTGGAAAAAAGGATTAAAATCCTTAGCATTATACAGAGAGGGAAGCAAAGTTTGGCAGGTTTATGAAGCAGGTTCTGATGAAATTCAGGAAAAATCCAAAAGAATTGAAATTCCTGAAACTTCTTTTTCAGTGACTCAGAGATTTAATATTGCTAACCATGAAGGAGAAGTTGTGGTTGGTTTTTATCCAGGCACTGGAAGGCCTGGAAGAGTTACTTTTAGAATGCAAAAAGAAGGAAAAACAATAGGAGGTCTTCTGGGATTACTTGGAACTTCTATGTCAATAGGACTTCAGCATGGTGTTCCTCTGAAAGCTTATACTGATAAACTTATTAATCAGAGATTTGAACCTTATGGAATTGTTTTTCAGGGAAAAATTTCTGAGAAACTTAATACAGTTAAATCAATTGGAGATTATCTTGGAAAAGCCTTGCCTATCCTATCTGAAAGAGGTTTAAAGGCAGTTGGATTTCTTAAACATCAAGAACTTCTTGGGACTAATGGAAGTTGTGATAAAGAAGCTGAATTGATCCAGAGGAGGGTTAAACTACCCAAGGTTGTTCCTACTATAAGGCAAAAATTCAATATTCAGGGCCAGGATGGAAGTATGAACGAAGGTTATATGCAGATAGGATTTTATCCAGATACAGGAAAACCTGGAGAGATATTTTTTACAATGTCAAAAGAGGGAGCAACAATAGGAGGTCTTCTGGGCTCTTTAGGAACTTCTATGTCAATAGGACTTCAGCATGGTGTTCCCTGGGAAGATTATTCAAGAGAATTTACTAATCAGAGATTTGAACCTTATGGAAAAGTACAGGAAGGAAATATAGGTTCTGGTATGGATGAGGTACAATCTATTGGAGATTATATTGGAAGAGCTTTGCCTGTGATTGCTAGCTGGGGTGAAGAAATGGTAAGAGAATTAAGATTATCTAATTTTTCTTTTGCAGAAACTACTTACAGAGAGTTAGGAGATAAAAACCAGGATAGTATTGAAACTGAAAAACTTAGGGAACCTTTAACATTTTGTCCTAGTTGCCAGGGACCATTGCCAGAGAGTCCAAAAGGTTGCATGAGAGTTTGTTCTTGCGGTTATATTGACCAGTCAGGATGTGGAGGGTAATAT
>WJLK01000031.1 GCA_014728565.1 Candidatus Pacearchaeota archaeon | reverse complement strand
TTGAGGTTCTCCATATGTCTTTGTTGTTTCAGGAGGTGTTGAATCCACTAGGAATTCCTCTTCATCATTTATTTCATTTCCTAATTCATCCCAACAATTGACATATAAGTCATGAGTTGAGTCCTCTCTAAAAATTATATCTACTCCTTCTTCACCAAAATCACCAGCTTCAACATTACATTTTGAACCATCCCAAACATTTTCACCATACTTATTTTCACAAGTTGTTTGGTCTGTAAGCCACCATAGTCCATAGGTGCAAAAATCAACACCTACAGCACAATCCATTGAATCATCATCTTTAACATCAATATGCACACCATTTTCACCATCATCAGCAACATAACATTCATCATCACTTGGTTCTGGATCAGGTGGACAATCTCCCAGATGATCCTCTCCAATCATTGTCTTTGTTATAATAGGAGGCAGTGAATCTACTTTGAAATATTCTAAGTCAATTTCACTTGTTTTATTCACAGCATCTCTGCAGAAATATTCTAAATCATGCTGAGAATCTTCTTTAAAAATAATTTCAGCTTCTTTATCAACACAGCACCAGTCATCTTCTTCTTGTCCTTGCATTTCTCCCTCTACATCATTACAGTAGTTTTTTGTTAACCAAGGTTCAATATCATAACTTACTCTAAAACAAACTTCTTCATCACCTGATGGATGAGGTCCCTGGTCTGTACATGTCAATTTTATTGGAGTTCCAGGCAAATTTGTAGGATCTCTCACCCAATAACATTCTTCTTCAGAAGAAGTATAAGTTAATAAATCAGTTTCAAATAAGATTCCTGACACATCCCAAAATGCCCAACTTCCATCATCAGGATAGTCATTAGGTAATGCATCTGTAGGAACCAACCATATTTTAGCTCCTTTGCAATGTGTATAATTATCATATCCATTATTATAATCACAATAATCTGGATCTGGATCTGCATTCCAGTCATTTGGATGTGGCAAATTCATTCCCAGATCCTTGTTTCCAGACATAGTTAAACTTCCATCACTTCCTGAATCTTCTGTGTCTATTAATGCTCCAGGATTATTACCACCCCAATCATCGAATCTATCTGGTTTATCAGCATAGTAAATCAATGCATATTCTGTATTTGGTAAAGGAACTTTTCCATCTACTGAATATTCAAATTCTGAACCAATAGTATTATATTCTAAAGTTGCTTCAAAATCATCATCAATAACATCCCAATTTGAATTCTTATTTTCAAGAATTAATGCTAGTTTTTGACCATTACAAGGAACATTAGGATCTCCTATTTCTTTTATTCCTTCTGGTGGAGTTTTATCAACAAAGAAGCAGTTTCTCTTTAATTCTTCAATATTTCCTGTATTATCAACAGCATAGAATTCTAAAATATGACATGATTCTTCATCTTTAGTAATATCAACTGAGAAATCTCCTTCTCCAGGATTTAATTCTTCATTAAAAGGATCAACAGTTTGTATTTCATTACATCTTGCTAAACTATTGCAAGGCTCATTACCCTCAGCTAATAGATTTCTCCAGTAAATAACCTTTACTCCATTGTCATGAGGACCAATAGAGTCAGTAGAATCTAAAGTAATAACAGTAGCAGTATCAACCCATTCTTTTTCTCCATCAATTTTATAAGTTCCTTCTGGTGAGAATGATTTTGTTGTTTCAGGTTTTGTTGTATCAACGCAAATTTCAGGTTGATGAAAAATATAGGTTCCTTCAGGGTCTCTTGTCTCCATAAACCAAGTTCTACAACATTCTGTTTCAGGAGTATCAGCATCAAATGTGAAATCCTCTGTTTCACCAGGTTCTATTTCATTCCCGGCTTTTGCAGCCCATTGACAGTATTTATATTCAACACCTTCAATTGTTGTAAATCCTATTATAGGATCATACCATCCCGGAACACTATTACAAACAAAATTAAAGAATTCATCATTTTCATAAACCCTGAATTCATGAATATCAGCATCATTTCCCGTGTTTTCAACATGAGCAGTAAAAGTAACACCAGTTGTTTGAGGAACAATACTTGGAGTAACAGTTATTTCAGAATCATGATGAGGGTCATCAACATGCATTCCAAATTTATGATCAGAATCAAAACCCTGAGCAACAAATTTGTTTTCATCCTGAGCTTCTTCTTCTACACCAAAAACACCACTCACAAAAAACAAAGAAGTTATTAGAATTAACATGCCCAGTACAGCCACTGACAATTTAGCCAAAGATCTTTTATTTCTGAACGTTCTTTTTGAATACATAATTTAATTCAATAAAATCCCTTATTTAAACATTATGTTAATTTAAAAAATATATCCTAATCTTTATACCACTTGGAATAAATGAAAAAATTCCGGATTTTCTCTGGAGTCTGACCTGTTGATATCCTGACCATTGAAATAGGAATAACCAGATAACCATCTCCCTGAATAACATTAATATTATAACCACTTTTCATATATCCTTGCTAGTTTTAAATTAATAAAATTATCCTCTCTAAAAAGGAAAATTAATTAAAAAACTTAAAAACCCAAATTTCATCCTATTATATATGAAACAAACTTTTTAAAAAGTTTGAACAAAACCAGGATTTAAAATGAAGAACAAAAAACCAAAAGCCCTTGTCTTATTTTCAGGAGGACTTGATAGCAGGATTGTTATAAAGATAATGCAGGAACTAGGAATTAAAACAGAAGCAGTCTACTTCAGGCTCCCATTTCCAGGATATGATAATAAACTAGAAGATTTTAAAAAATTTCTTAGAGAGCAGAAAGTTAAACTTCATATTATTGATGTATCTAAAAAACCTCTGTTTAATAGCTATCTGAAAACAATAAAAAAACCAGAGCATGGTTATGGCTCTGCAATGAATCCCTGCAAGGACTGCAAGATATTCATGTTTAAGCAGGTAAAAAAACTAGCTAAAGAGATAAAAGCAGACATAATATCAACAGGAGAGGTTATTGACCAGAGACCAATGTCACAGAAGAAAAAAGACCTGATGTTGATTGAAAAAAAATCCAGATTAAAAGGGAAAATACTAAGACCTCTTTCAGCAGGATTGCTGGCTGAAACAATTTATGAAAAAAATAAGCTTATTACCAGAAACCAGCTATATAGTATAATAGGCAGAACCAGGAAAAAACAGATTCAACTTGCAAAAAAATTCAAAATTAATTATCCTGACCCAGCAGGAGGATGTATTCTCTGTGAAAAGAATTATTCAAAGAAATTAAAGAAAATCTTTGAAAAAAGAAAAATTGCTCCAGAAGATTTAAAGCTAATAAAATATGGAAGATTGTTTAAAAAAAATTCTCTTATTATATTAGGAAGGCATAATCAGGATAACAAGGCACTTAAAAAATTATCTAAAAACAACCATATTATAATACCAAAAAAACCAGGACCAACTGCTGTTTTTTTCAATAAAAAAGATAAACCTTTTGTAAGAAAACTAATAAAAGCTTATTCCAGTAAAACAGATATAGAGAATTTTGAAAGATATAAGGTTTAATCTACTCTTCTTTTAAGATATCTCTATCAACTTTTGAGTCTATTACTAATTTTCTTCTCTCAGAAGGATCAAGATTTCCAAATGCCCTTTCAAGCAATCCTTTCACTCCTCCTCTAATTCTTCTTCCATTTAAAAGAACTCTTATTGCAGCTTTATCAATCTGGACATCTTCAATACTTTCATAATTCCCATCAAGATAAGCAGCAACTCGTCCTGCTATGTAATTAGTAGCTGCTGAGATTCCTGAATCCTCTCTAGGATCACAATAAGCATCATGACCTCCTTGCTCAAGTCTATTAAGAGCATCCATCTCTGAATCATTGCAAGGTACTGCTGGTCCATTTCCAGGATTTCTTAATTGAGAAATATTAACTTCACCTTCTCCTCTTGGAAAAGTCAGTACCCCTCTTCCTGCAGGCCCACTTTCATAAGGAGCTAATTCACCAAAGGTATTTATATATCTTGGTAGTTGTCCAATTCTTGTTGCCATAGTGAATTTTTAAGAAAAAATGTGTTTATAAATTTTTTTGTTGGACAGATTTTATTTCAAAGCTTTTCTTCTAGGTTTTAAAAAAACACCTCTATGCTCTCTTGAACTTCCATGGGGTGTGCCAGAATAATCAACAGGAGCATTCAGATTTACAACTCCTGAATCAGCTTGGTTATCAGTAGGTTCATCAGCATAGTGTAATCCTCGTTTATAATCTGAGGCACGATTTCTTATTGGAGGAGGAGATTTTTCTACACCAATACTCAGACGATTATCTTGAATAGAAAAACCTTCAGGATTACTCGTAATCCTAGCTAAATCTTCAGGAGTGTAAAGAGTTTCAGGTCCTCCAAAAACATAATCAACGTCATCAGGTTCTTCTAAAGGACCTACTCTAACATCCTTCTGACTAAAAGATTCAGGTTCTCTTCCATTATCTCTAAATTCTGGAGGAACTATGGGTTTTCGTTGTCTTACTACATAATCTCTTCTTGGCATAAAAATTCAATACATTTTTATCTTTTAAATCTTTCTGTTTACCTGTCATCTTGTGCTCCTAGGGGACATATGTCCTAGGGCATAGAAAATAAGTTCTTGTATCACAATTTAGGAAGACAAGTCTAACCTAAATTTATTTATTCACGATTAATGATAAAGATCTCATAAGATATTCCCCTGTAGAGCTAAAAATATCTGCAGATTAATAATCAATGAAAAATTTGAGTTAATAAAATTTCTCAAATTTATATGTAAAAGGAGTAGGACATATGTCTGTGGGGAGAACACTTACCTTTCATCATAAACAAATAATAAACATAGAATAATTAATTTTATAAATAATAAAATTAAGTCAGTTAAATGCCTTTGGATAATGAAGTTAATAGAAGATTACTGGAGTACAATCTTGGAACAGTAGTCTGCACCACTCCTCACAGATTCAGAGAAGGAACAATAAGGAAAGGACATTATCAATTTGCAGTTTACACTTACATGGAGAGTAGAGACCCAGAAGGTCCTGGAGATTTTTCATGGAAGCCTACTGCAGATCTTTCTTATGAACAATCATCAGAATTTTTAAGACAGATTGATAGATTTAGAGTGGTCAATGGAACTGATTCAAATCCTAGAAGAGTTTTTACAGGAATAATACCTCTCTTCTCTACAGCTATTAGAGAAAAAGCTGTTAATCCTAAATATCCTTATAATTTAATAACCTTAAGATTAAGCTCTGTATTAACCTTCAGAAGAGTAGCAAGAGTAAGACTTACAAGAGATGAACAAACTGAATTTGAATCAGAAATTCAGCAAATCCTTGGAATAACTGCAAAAGATTTAGAGCAAATGAGAACTTATTGCTGATTTATAGATTTTCACAAAACAACAGCAGTTCCATAGGCTAGAATTTCTGCAGCACCCTGCATTACATCACTTGTTGTAAATCTAACTCCAGTAACAGCATTTCCACCTTTTTTCCTAGTTTCCTCTTTCATTCTCTCAATAGCCTGGTCTCTTGCATCAGTAAGCATTTTTGTATAACTCCTGATCTCACCACCAACTATATTCTTCAGACCTGCTACTATATCTCTTCCAAACCATCTTGCTCTTATTGTATTTCCTCTTACAATCCCTAGTGTCTTCTTAGGTAACTTGCCGTTGATATATTCAGTTGTTGATATGAGAATATTTACCATATTTTCAATATTGAAATCCTATATATAAATCTTGCTGTTTGTATTAGGATGAGTAATGAACTTCTTAGAAGATTAAGAGCAGGTGAAGTTTCACAAGAGGTAGATTTAGAAAGTGATTTGACCAAAGCATGGGGAGGATATGTTACAATGGTTAGGAATGAAGTTTGCACTCCTAAAATACTTGTTATTACAGATGAACTCTCAGTTCAGTCTCATTCTAACAGGGAAGAACTATGGTATCTGGTTTCTGGAAAACTAGCTGTTTACAGAGGTCCTGTTTCAGAAGATCCTGTAAAAACAATTGCAGGACTTGATGAAAAAATACTAATGCCAGGAGATCTTGTTAAGATTCCAAAAAACACTGCACATACTGCTCTTAATCTTTACCCACAACCATCACTGATAATGGAAGTTGCTCTTGGACATGCTGAAGAAGAGGATATCAGAAGATACTATGACATGCATGGAAGAGTAAGTTTAGAAGGTTTTACAGAAGGAATTAGTATAAGAGACCTAATAACTCAATGCAGAAAGTATCTGAAAAGTTCTTGATTTTTATTAACGAAATTTTTATTAATCATTTATAAGTCTAACTATAGCCATGGAACCATTAAGAGTAAGAATCATTGATAATAATCTGGAAAGAGCAAGGAGATTAGAGGCAAGATTGCAGGAACCAGGACCTCTGGATAGTTTTGATGTCAGATATTCCTGTTCAAGGCATAATGGAGAGGATACAGGAGAATTAGCAAGAACAGGAGACGATCTTTTTATTGTTAATCATAATCTTATAAGACATAATGATAAGTTATTCTATGAATTAGAAGATTTAAACAGGCATTGGAGAAGAAACATAATAATGGCTCATAATAGAAATTCTAAAAATGTTCCTTATGAAATAGCTGATAGAGTTTTTGAATCACCTAATTTTAAAGGAAATGTTTATCAGGATACAGAGACAGAGGAAATGCAAGAACTATTAAAGAAAAGTTTTTATAGACCTCCGAGAGTTGCGATTCTTGGTCTTGGAACT
The DNA here is from genome assembly GCA_014728565.1 of Candidatus Pacearchaeota archaeon. Lineage (GTDB taxonomy): Archaea > Nanobdellota > Nanobdellia > Pacearchaeales > GW2011-AR1 > ARS1285. Next base: position 1,228 of record WJLK01000031.1, on the reverse strand, counting down.
CTGGGAATAGATTTTGCATTGACATTATTACTGGAAGGAGGTATAAGGTCCTTAAAAGGCTACAGCAAAAGTAAAGAGGCCAGGGACCGGTTTAGAGATATTTTTGATAATTTTTGTGTATCAAATTCTGATTCTGGTTGTGCAGATTCATTAGAAGATGCTGTTGCAGATGCTGATTGTGTTCTTTTATGCAGCTCTTTTAAAAGAGGAACTGTCCTTGAGAAATTAGCAAAAAGAAAAGACAGGCTCGACTTACTTGAAAAAGAAGGTCCTAAAGCTTACGGGTATTTTCAGGAATTAGCTAGAGTAGGTTACAAGGGACTGGTTCTGACATTTCCAAATCCAGTAGGACCCATATGCCAGGTAGGAGTGAGAGCAGGACTTGAATCTGGTCAGTTATCTTTTCCATTTAATATAGACAGGATAAGAGTAAAAAATATTTTGCTTAGAGATTTGGAATCTTATTTTGGTAGTCAGGATGAGGCAGGATATGTTGTTAGATCTTTTGTTTTTCCAGAGCATCATAGACATGGTAAAAAGAGAGATTTTTTTGTTGTTGGTGAACATGGAACTCCTATAGTATCTAAGCCAGCTGATCCTCAAAATAATGATTATAATGGTATCTCTTCTCAGGCTTTTTATGCCATGCTAGATAGTGCAGCAGCTGAATCAATCAAAATAGCACCAAGAGCAATGGCTTTTGGAAGAATTTGGGAGATAATAGGCGAAGATCTGAGGAGTAAAGGAGAAGATGACTCACATATACCTTACTTTAGCTACAGTGTTGTTAGGCCAACTCTTAGATTTTTTGAAACTATGGCCAATCTTAATGAAAAACCTGATGTAAGCTGTTACTGCGCCTTTGAAACTAATGGAATAAATGGATTTCTTGCACTTCCAGCAAGAATAAGTTATTTTCCATATACAAGAGTGGAACCTGATTATGAAACAGTTGGAAGATTTGATTTGAATACTATGCGTAAGTTAGAGACACAGTTATCAATGCAAAATACATCAGTTGAAAATCATATGGAAATATCTCCGGAGAATGAGGGCATATTTGATGAGAGTCAGGTGATAAGCGATGTCTTAAGAAGATTTCGCTAATTATTTCTTCTCATCTTTTTCCATTCTCTTTAAAAAATTTTCAATGAACTTCTTGTTCTTATCACTGTTAATGACTTTTTTTAATTCATAAAACTCACCTTTTTTCTCAGCTCTTACCTCA
>WJLK01000030.1 GCA_014728565.1 Candidatus Pacearchaeota archaeon | reverse complement strand
TTATAGTTCTTCTTCAGATAGTGGTTGTGTTGAGAACTGGGTTTGTTCAGATTGGAGTTATTGTGAAAATGGAATAACAAGTAGGATTTGTGAAGATGAAAATAATTGTGGAACTGAAAAAAACAATCCTATTACTTCAAAAAGTTGCGTTGTTGAACATGATGAAGAAAGATTAAAAGAAGAATTAGAAGAATTTGTTGAAGAAATTCATAAAGAACCGCCTAGTTTTTTTAAGAAATTATTTCCCTATCTTGTTTTTTTCTTTATAATTTTTGTCATTGTCATTGTCATTATAGCAATTGCAATATGGAAACCTGGTTTGTTGAAAATTAAAAAAGTTAAAATAAATAATACTGCTAAAACTGCTGCTAAGAAAAAGAATATTAAAAAACAACCTAAAGCAGAAGTTAAAAAACAATCAAAAAAACAGACTAAAAAGCGAGTTAAGAAAAGTTTTCTTTTATTCAGTATTTTGTTTATTCTTTTGTTGGTTGTTAATATCTTAGCTTCAGGACCTTTTAGTGGCTTGTATAAAAGCACTGGTGATTTAGGAAATAAAGCATGGTTTACCTGGGATGATGAAAAGCCTCCCTCTGTATTTCCCCCTGATTCAGATATCCTGGATGAAGAAATTACTCCGAATCTTAGTATACTCAACCAGGATTCTTCAAAAGTAGTAATTCAGTTAAATAATCTAAAAATTCCTGATCCTGAAAGTAATTATCAGATTTTTAGAATTCCTGGAGCTGGATTTAAAACAGAAGTAGGAAAGCCCCAGATTCCAGTTATTAGAAAAATGATAGCTATTCCTCCAGGATCTGATGTAAGTCCTGTTGTTTTATACTCTAAATTTAGTTCTTTTGGTGGATATAATATATATCCGTTTCAAAAACCCACTTATGACTGCATTACTGAGGAGTGTCCTACTGGAGAGTATCCTTTTACAATAGATACTGATTTTTATTCAGAAGATGTTTTTTATCCTGATAAAGTTATTAGTGTTTCAGAACCTATGGTTTTTAGAGATTATAATTTTGTTATTTTGGAAATAGCTCCGCTTCAGTATAATCCAAAAACAAAGCAGATAAAGTTATACAACAATCTTGTTTTTAAGTTAGATTTTTCTGAAAATTCTTTTTCTTCACTACCTAAGTACAACCCTAGAAGAGAGGTAACAGATTTTTTTAATAAAGCTTATTCTGGATTATTTTTCAATTCAGTTGATAATATTCCTATTCTTTCTGAAGCTTCTCAATCTACAGGAGAGTTACTACCTGTAACAGGTTTGAAAAATTCTTCTTTAAGAGCAGATTATTTGATAATTACTCATGATGATTTTTATGATACTATGCTGCCATTTAAACAGCACAAAGAAAATAGAGGATTTGAGAGCCTTATAGTTAAAACAAGTGAGATAGCTTCTGAATTTGGAAGTAGCAATGCAACAGGCATTCATGATTTTATAGATTATGCCTATCATAACTGGGAACTTCCTCCAACTTATGTTTTGTTAGTTGGTGATGTTGATAAAATGCCAACAGGTTATTTGAATTCTAAAGCTTCTGATATTTATTATGGTTTGTTGGATGGAAGTGACTTATATCCTGAAGTTTATGTAGGAAGGTTTTCAGGAAAATCAGTTTTAGAAATATCGGGAATAGTTAACAGGACTATAAATTATATAGATAATCCTCCTCCAGGAGAATGGCAGAAAACTCTTGTTTCAAGTTCTCATCCTCAAAATGCTCCTGATAAGTATTATGAATGTAAAAAATATATTTCAGATAATATTTACATTCTAGGAGATTATAATGTTGTTGAGGTTCATCCTTATGATGGAGGAACTAAACAGGAAGTTATTGATGCAATGAATTCTGGTATATCTATTGCTAATTATAGAGGTCATGGTTCACTAACATCCTGGGCAGATCCTTTAATAACAGATAAAGATTACCTTTCTCTAACAAACAATGGCAGAGGATTTACAACATTTAGTATAGCTTGTTATAACGGTCAGCTAGATACTAGCAGTGATTGTATTGCAGAATCAGCATTAAAAAATCATGATGGAGGTGGTGTTGCTTATTTTGGAGCAAGCAGACCTTCTTATACTGTTCCTAATCATGATTTAGACAAAGGAATTTTCACAGGGATTTTTGAAGAGTATCTTGATAATCTTGCAGAGGTAACTGTTTTTGGAGTATCTCATATGCTTAATGTTCATGGAAATGATGCTTATTCTTCAGATAATGCAAGAATGTATATTGTTTTTGGAGATCCTGAACTTCCTTTATTTATGCCTCAGCCTCCTGAACATGAAATATCTGTTTTTGATATTATAACTCCTTCTGGAATTGAGGTTAAAAAACCTGTTATTGTTAAGGCTGAAATAAAAAATCACGGATTAAATGATGAAACAAATATTCAGGTTAATTTTTCTGTTAGTGGAGTACTTAAAGATACAAAGATGATTTCTTTTATTAGTAATGGAAGTTCAGTTAGTCTTGATTTTAACTGGACACCACAAAATGCATGGGCTGATGCATTTCTTGAAGTTCAGACCTCTATTGTTTCTGGTGAAAAAAACCAGGGAAACAATTTAAAGAAAAAAAAGGTTTATGTTACTGGAGAGAGATGGACTGAGTATTCTTCACAGAGATACGAGGCAGTAAAAGAGCCTGATAATTTTTTTGCTGAGTATAGTGCACAAAACGGCAGTTATGAAGTTAGTCATCATAGGTTTAATGTATCACAGGATCCTAATGAAATAATTCAATTGGATGTTTACTGGAAAGGATTTTCAAGTCTTAATGAGGCTTTTGTTTATATTTATGATTTTGCTGGAAAATCTTGGTTAGAATTAGGAAGTATAGAGAAAAATGAAAGTGAAGGTTTTTTAAAGAAAACCTTTAAAAAACAAACAATCAGTGACAAGACTATTTCTAATTTTGTTGATGAAAGATCTGATGGTAATTATGTATTAATTGCAGGAGAGGCTTATAGATATGTAGGAGGTTCCTGCCCTTTTGTTTATTCTTATGACGGAGAGTATCATTTTGATCATGAGGGATTTCCATTTGCTACAATGAGTATATCAGAGAGAAGTTCTTATGGAAGATTAGAGAATTTAAAATCTGTCAATGGGAAATATAAAATTAAGATCAGCGAGGAATTAGATGAAACTTCTTATGTAAATAAATTTATATTAAAATTAGTTGAGCATTCTGGAGATGGAGTTGTTATTCCTGATATCAAAGGAAATCCCCATACTATTAATGAAAAAATAAATCCTAGAGAGTGTGTGACTAAAGAGAGAGAAAATTGTCTTGAGGAAGTTATAGAATTTGATGATGATTTTTATATATCTGAAATTGATGGTATGAGTGAGGAAGATTACTATGATTGGATTGAACTTAAATTTGATAAACCTCAGGATGTTGAAGAAGGAAAGTTAGTTATTCATTTTAAGTCATCTAATTTACTCAAGAGAATGTGGAATTATTATATTGGTTTGATAGGTAAAAACAACTGGGAATTTTTTCAGAACATGATGAATTTTCCATTGTTTAAAAAATGGAATTCAGATATAGAGGATAGAGTTAATCTTAAAGTTCAGATATGGAATGGTGAAAATTGGGTAAATATAAAGAGTCTTGCCTCTGGAAGGGAAAGATGGAGAGAAAGTTTAGTAATGATTCCTCTAACGAATTCTGAGAGAGTTAAAATAAGGTTGAGGTCCATTAGAGGTTCTTATGAAATAAATCAAGTTTATATGGATTTTTCTGAAGATGAGGAAATGAGAATTATTAATTTAGAACCTGAGAGTGCTTTAAAAAGCAATAAAGAGGTTAAAGAGGAATTGTCTTCTGATGATGATAGTTATGTTGAATTAAATAAAGGAGAGATTATTGATTTAGTTTATAATGAAGTTTCTAATAATGATTGGAATAAGGATTATATAATTGATATTCAGGGTTATTATAATTATAAAATTTTTGAAGATAGAGATAGGATTGAGTTAATAAAAGGTTTTAAAGAGTGGTTAGAAGTTGTTTTTGATAAGTACTTTATTTTTAATAATATTGATAAAATTAATAGTCATAAAACAATATACACTGATTATGCTCATATTAATGTTACTTATCTTCTCGGAGGTTCTTCTGTTAATGATGTTCTCTTAAGTGAGCCTGCTAAAAACACTTCTTATGCAAGAGAATTTATATTTCCTATGTCATGTGCTCCTGATACAGGAGGAGGATCAGGAACAGGTTTGTTATTTCAGTTTAAATCTCCTGAACTTGGTTGGGTGAATATCCCAGAGACTACAACAGAGTTAGAAAAAAAGTACTCTTTTTCAGAACCTATACCTAGTTCTTTTGTTAAAAAACTTTATAATGTTCCAAGAATAAGTGATCTTGAGTTAAGGGAGAACAAAGATCCTAGTTTAAGAAAGGAACTTGTTAGACTTTATCCTGGTAATGAAAACCAGCTAGATTATGCAGTGTCGATGGATCTGGATGTTTATAAAATTGATTATAGTCATATAGAGGCTGTTGTTACAACTCTTGAGATTGAAAAATTAAGAGAGAGAGGATTAAGAGTTGAAATCCTTCCTTTTAATAGAGGAGATGTTTTTAGTAAGGATGGATTTAATGATTATCATACTTATGAAGAAGCTGTTACTGATATGAAGTATATAGAGTCTAGATATTCAGATATAGCTAGAATGTATGATATAGGAAAGAGTATAGAGAACAGGACTATCTGGGCTATGAAAATTTCTGATAATGTTGGTGTTGATGAAAAAGAACCAGAGTTTTTTATAGTTGGTTTGCATCATGCGAGAGAGGTTATGACCGTTGAGATACCTCTATATCAGATACATTATCTTGTTGAAAATTATGAAAAGGATTATAAAATAAGAAAATTGGTTGACGGAAGAGAGATATGGTTTGTTCCAGTGATGAATCCTGATGGTTTGGTTTATGTTCATAATAACGACAGCATGTGGAGGAAAAATAGAAGAAAGAATTCTGATGGAACTTACGGAGTTGATTTAAACAGAAACTATGGATTTAAGTGGGGTTATGATAATCATGGTTCTAGTCCTACTCCTTCTTCTGAGACTTACAGAGGTACCTCTGCTTTCTCAGAACCAGAGACAGGAGCCATAAGAGATTTTGTTAAAAACCATAATTTTAGTTATGCACTTTCTTATCATAGCTATGGAGAAATGCTTTTGTATCCATGGGGTTATGTTGTTGAATATACTCCCGATCATAGCGAGTTCTTACAGCTAGCTGATGGATTATTAGAGAATCTTCCTCAGTATGATCCTGGAATTCCTGGAGAACTTCTGTATACTGTTAATGGAGAATTTAATGATTGGATGTATGGAGACACAAGTAAAAATAAAATAATGGCTCTGACATTTGAAGTCAATCAACAATTCAGGCCAGATCCTTCTTATATCATCCCTACCTGCGAGAATCATCTGCCTCCTTTTATTTATCTTTTAGAGAGAGCAGGAGAAGGAATTGATAATCCTCTAGAGATTGAGAAAAGTGAAATAATAGATGCTGTTGATGGAAGAACTTACTCTTACAATGTAAGGCCTGTTAAGGAAGGTAATTATGATATAAGATGTCTTCTTTATAATACTACCGACAGGATCCCCTCAGATGTTTTAAATGTAAGTGTGCTGACACCAAAAGCTGATATACAGATTTTAGAGCCTGTTGTTGATGATGTGGCAAAAGGAAAAGTTTTTGATTTTAAAGTCAATATATCCTGCAGTGATTTTGATTGTGGAAATATCACTTCTTATCTTGACCCAGAACCCTCTAAGGATAATTCTCAGCAAGAGATAATTAGGAGATATAGTTTTGATAAACCTGTTGTTAAAAGATTCCCTGAATATGATGTTGTTGTTATGGATGGTTTGAATCATATTGCAGAGCCTGGTTTTCCTGTCCTACCTTTTAAGACAGTTAAGATTCTTCTGCCTTCTGATGCAGAGATAAGTGATGTAGAGATAGTTACTGATAACAAGGAATATATAGGGGCTGGTTTTTATTGTAAGCCAGGAGATACCTATGTTCCTCTTTGTGATACTGGAAAGGAGCATGAGATAGTTGGTCCTAGAGAGGATGTTTATAATTCAGATAATCCATATCCTAGCAAGCCATATGCTGATTATAGGATAGAGAGTTTAAGAGGTTACAAGTTGTTTTTAATGAATATCTATCCTGTTCAGTATGTTCCTAGAACAGGAGATTTGCATTATTACAGAGATATAAATATAAAAATTAAGACAGGTAAGGAAAAGTTATTTTCAGGTTTATCACTTGATGTTAGGAATAATTTCAGAGGTTTGAAGAAGGATAGAGAATTAGTCTTGGATGTTATAGATAATAAAGAGAGTATAGGAGAGTATACTTTGGAACCTACAAAAGGATTTAAGAGTCTTGATGTTGATGAAAGTTATGATTATGTTATTATAACAAGCGAATCTTTTAAGAATTCTGATTTTACTCTTTTAAGAGATGAGAAAAATTCAAGAGGTGTTAGGACAAAAATAGTATCTGTTGAGGAAATTTTTGCTAATTACTCTGGAAGAGATAAGCAAGAAAAAATAAGAAATTTTATTAAAGATGCTTATCAAAATTGGGGAATTGAGTATGTCCTTTTAGGAGGAGACAGAAATATTATTCCAGCAAGAAAATTGTGGTGTACTGCATCTGGATATACTGATGAAATTCCTGCGGATTTGTATTATGCTACTCTAGATGGAAACTGGGATAAAGATGGAGATGGTGTTTATGGAGAGGTTGGAGAGGAAGACTGGTATGCAGAAGTATATGTTGGAAGAGCTGCTGTGAGAAATACCAAGGATATTAAAAATTTTGTTAAAAAAACCATTGCTTACAGAAATGCAGCAGGAAGTCCTGATGATAGAGACATATTAATTGCAGGAGAGAATTTATGGAGAGATAATTGTTATCATTTACAGGAACAAGGTGAGCCTAAGCTTCCTAGAGGTAACTGGGCAATAGCATATTTAAACGAACTAGTTGGTTTTAGAACTGTTAATAATTTTACAACTCAGGGATATCAGAAAGATTATTATAATATTGAGAAATTATCTGATGGATATAGAGAGGCCCAGGGTCAGTCATCATGGACAACTTCAGAAATGCAAGCAAGAATAAATAATGGAATTAATATGCTGAATCATCTGGGTCATGGTTCTCCTTCCAGTGCACTTAAAATGAGCTTTTCTAGTATAGATGCTTTAACAAATACTTATTATTTTACAGCATTTAGTCAGAGCTGTAGTTCAGGAAGATTTGATGACCAGGAGTGTATAGCTCAAAGGTTTACAGTAGCAGAGCATGGAGCTGTTGCTTATATTGGAAATTCAAGGTATGGTTGGGGAATTAGAGGAGGTGATCCCTGTCCTACAAACGGACCTGATCAGAGGCAGCATAGATTTTTTATAAATGCACTGGCTGGAGAAAATATTCATATTCTGGGAAAAGCTTATCAGAAATCAAAGCATGATGATGTTGATTTTATATTAAATGGTCCTGAAGGAGACTGGCCTGAGGTATGGCCATGTAGGAGGTCTCAGAGATGGGTTAGTTTCTCCCATAATCTTTTTGGAGATCCTGAATTAAGGCTTCATATGATGGGAGTTGTCACAGAGTCTCTTAAATTGACTCCTGATCCTATCGGTCTTAAGGGAAGAGGAAAATGCATTGCAGAAATTTTAGAGTATAATCCAGGAGCAAATATAACCTCTGTTAGTTTTAAAGTATTCAATCCTGGTAATCAGGTAGTTATTGATTCTGAGGGAACTAGGATTAACAATAGCTTTTGGGAATCTCCAGAGTTTACTGCTGATTCAGAAGGAGCATGGTCCTGTATTGTTAGAGCAGAGGACAGTGATGGAGGAAGTGCTAATAAAAAAATATCCTTTTATCCTGGTGAAGAAAAAGGTTTAATAAGCACAGAAATAGGTGCAGAACCCTTCTATACTCTAGATGAGAATCCTGATAAATCCTGCAGTTTAATGAAAGATGAGAGTTGTATAGTTAATTGGAGAGTTATTCCTACAGGACAGCTTAATACAACCTGGAAATTTTTTGCTTATCTGAATAGTAAAAAAATACCTTATCTAACAGCAATTTCAGATAAGATTGATTTAGAGATTGTTCCTGGAGCAGGATTGTATGTTAATTTGATCTCTCCTGAAGATAATGATATCTCAACTGGTGATGTTATTTTTAAATGCAGTATTGTTAATTATACTTCGAAGGTAACTGAGATAGGTCTATATACTGATATAAATGGATGGCAGGAGATTCATAAAGTTAATAATACTGATGTTCTGGAGTATAATATCACAGATATTCCTGAGGGAGTTTATAAATGGAATTGTTTAGCAAAGGATAATAAAGGAAATTCTTCCCGGAGTTTTAGCAATAATACTTTTATTGTTGAACCTTATCTGAGAGAGGATGTAAATAAAGACTCAGTTGTTGATTTAATAGATCTTGTACTGGTGGCAAAAGATATAGGGATGACAGGTTGTAGTGCTGGAAATAACTGGTGTAATAGAAGGGATGTTAAAAGAGATGGTGAGGTAGATTCAGGTGATTTGATACAGGTAGCAAAAAAACTTTGATATTATATTGAATTATAAGAGTTTTTATAAAGAAAAATTTTAGAATTAATTTATGAGAACTTCTATAAATTTGGAATTGACAAACAAATGCAATACTAAATGCATTACCTGTCCAAGGGAACATCTCAAAAAAATAGGAGAGATGTCTGTTAATGATTTTAAAATTTTTTTAAAAAGACTTTCTAAAGATATGAAAAAAATAAGTATGGTTAATTTTTCAGGATATGGAGAAGTTATTTTACATAGAGATTTTTTTGAAATAGTCGATCATGTGAAAACTTTTAATAAGGGATTAATATCTAAAAATAGAAAACCTATGAAGTTTGCAATTGTTACAAATGGTTATTCTTTAGATAAAAAAAGATTAGAAGCAATAGAGGGTGTTTTTGATAGATTAAGTATAAATTTTTCAACTATAAATCCAGATAATTACAAGAAAGTTTGTAATCTGAATCATGAAAAAGTTATTTCAAATATAAAACTTGCTAGAAAAATTTTAAAAAAAACAAAGATAGTCATTCATTTAATTCCTACAAAATTCACTCTTGATGATATTCAGTCAACTGTAAAATACTGGAGAAAAAGAGGTATAAAAGAAATAATTTTATTTCCATTTACTTTTAATAGGGGGGGAAATCTTGAAATTGATGAAAATCTAGAGATAGATCAAAAAAGAAATCTGAAATTAGCAAGAAAATTAAAATTAAGACAATTAGAAGAGGTGTTTATTCCAGGATTTAAGGATTTTTTATTGGGGGTTTTAAGGAGAAATATTTGTTTGACTATGTCTGTTTGTTTATATATAGATTTTCAAGGAAATTATCATTATTGTATAAATGATATTTCCTCTCAGTGTATAACTGGGAATATAAAAGAGATTTCAATTTCTGAAATTTTAAAAAAACATTCCAAGATGTCTTCAGAAATCTGCATCTATTGTAATCTAAAAAAAGGCATAAATAAGATTTCGGTGATAAGGATTTATCTGAACTCTCTATTATCAGGAAAAATTTGATTTAATCTTCATTATGCTCGAAGATAAATTTAATAAATTTTTCATTATATTTTTTTAATTTTTCAGTAGCTTTTTTCACATCCTGAAACAAAAGAACTGCAGGATTTTTATTAAAAGAAGGATGATTTTTTAT
>WJLK01000029.1 GCA_014728565.1 Candidatus Pacearchaeota archaeon | reverse complement strand
AGATTCCATAGTTTGAGATTCCATAGTTTGAGATTCCATAGTTTGAGATTCCATAGTTTGAGATTCCATACACAATTAAACATGTTTAAATATTAAAAAAATTCTAAAGAATATTTTGTAAAAATGGAAATTTTTATAAATAATAAAATATTTAATACAAAATATGAAAACAAAAATTAGAAAATTATTGTTCGAGTATTCAAAAAATTCCAGAATAACAACAAAAGAACTAGGTAGGAAAATAAGAGCCAGTCAGCAATCTGCATCCTATCTACTGAATAATCTAAAAAAGAAAAAATTAATAGGAGATTCAGTAACAATAGTTGATGAGGTAAAATTAGGTTTTATTAATGTCCTAGTAGGATTTAATTTTATTAAATTAGACCCCTCTATAAAAAAAGAAATTATTGATGAATTAAAAGATATAGATTCTGTTATAGGAATTGAAGAGTCAAAAGAAGGTGTTGATCTTCTAGTGGAGTACTCTGTTAAAAATTTAGCAGCATTTAACAAAATTCATTCAGAATTAATATATAGATTTGATAAAAGACTGAAAACAGCATTTGCATTTCCTCTGATAACAAGGAATCACTACGACCGTAATTATCTTACTAAATCATCTGATAACAGGACTCTTGTTTTGTTTGGAGACAGGATACTGACAAAATTATCAGATAATGAAATAAAAGTACTAAAATCACTAGTAGACTTTCCTAATAAAAAATTAGTTGATTTAGCAGATTCCTTAGAAATGTCTATTAAAACTCTTGTTAAAATCAAAAAAGACTTGGAAAAAAAGAAAGTAATAAAAGGCTATAGTTGCATTCTTGATAATAAAAATCTAGGCATAACCAGGGAGATAATATTTCTAAGATTTCTAAGCGAGGGAATTAAAGAAATTGAAAAATTTATCCAGTATACAAAAAATAACAAAAATATCATAGAATCAGTAAAGGTTATTGGAGCTTCTCAAATAGGTATAATAACAGAAAGTTTAAATGGAAAGTCTATTCTTCAGGAAATACGCTCGACTTTTCCAATTGAGAGTTATATGGTTATAAAAAGTGATAAAATACACAAAAAGAAGTATCTTCCAGATAATATTGATTTCAAGGAAATATAAAACTTCGATTGATAGAAACAGCTTACTTTTGTGAAGTAATTTAACTAATCTTTATCTTTGGTAACTATTAATATCCCTATTTCCAGTTGATTATTGTTGATAGGTTTTTTACTTCGGAACTTCATAATGCTAAGTAATTACTATTGATAGTTATTATTAAATAATAACAAAACATTTATATATAAGTTAAACTTTTTATGTATTAGTAGGATTTTTATAAAGTTTTTATATAAGTTAAACCAGATTAATCAGGAGGTGAATGGTACAATGATTGAAGATGATACGACCTCAGGTACGCTCAGAAGAAAAAATAAGTTGTGTTATTCCAACCTATAATAGATGCCCAGGATCTGGAGAGGATGTAAAATATAACCCTCCTTGGTGGGCTGCTAATTCTCTATTTCGGCAATCAAATATAGGGGAAATTGTATTTGTTGATGATTGCTCAGATGATTATTTTGATGAGACAATTGAGAGAATAAGAGATGCAGCACCTGCTGGTGTTTCTGTGATATCTCTTAGAAATGAAAGAAGATTAGGACTTGGAAAAAGCAGAAATAGAGGTGTAGGATCAGCAACAAATAATCATCTATTTTTTATGGATGATGATTGCATAATAGTTAGTCCTGATGTTTTGCCTAAATTAAAATACGCGTATGACTATCAAAAAAGACATGGAATAAGAATAGGTGCTATGAACCTTCCAGTTAGTGGAAATAACTTAGAATCAGAAATATGTTCTTCTAGTGAAATAGGAAGAGTTGATAGAAATACTGGAGAGATGCATGGGTGTTATACTAAAATTCCTGAAGAATATCTCTCTGAGTCAGATTATATGTTTATTGATGAGAGCAGAGGAATTTTAAGACCTCTGGAAGTTGAATTTACTGGTGCAGTTTTCATATGTGAAGGACAAACTTTTGATGAAGCAGGAGGATTTCCAACACCTCCATGGAAAAATGCACTAACTGAAGATTCACAATTTATAATGAATATGAGATCCAGAGGATACAAGGCATTTTATTTACCCTCCTTGGACAGGAAATTCAGAGTTTTTCATTGTAGATATGGAGATCCTTGTTTTACTAGAATACCCTATGATATTGAAGTTGACGGTGTTTCTTTTAATCACATTTTAGAACAGAGTGCTGTTGCAAGAAAAAACACTGGTTGCAGAGTTGATAGAGAGCAGGAATTGAATAATAATGTAGTTGCTCAGATGTTTTTTTTATGGAAATATTATGGTGAAGAATTTGCATTAATGAATTTAAAAACAAAACACTTATCTATGCTAAATGGAGAATTCTATACTGATGTTGATGGAAGACATGAAATATTTAATCATGCTGTGAGAGAAGGATTGGATTTGATAAGAGGAGAGGGAATTCCAGTATCACAAGCAGCAGAAAGATATTTAGGAAGATTTTAAATTTTCTCTGAATTTATAATTCTTTTATAATCTTTAAATAATTTTTATCCAGACCTCCAAGTCTGTAGATAACTGTATTGTCAATACCTATTTTTTTTAAAAAATTTAATTCCTTTTCAAAATTTTTATAATTTAGCTTTGGCTCATTACCCCAAGTTCCAATAGCAATTACTCCAAGAGCTATTTTTAAATTTTTTTTATATTCTCTGAATTTTTTGATTATATATTTCTTAAGGACAGGAATTAAAGATTTATCTTTAACCATGCTTGGATAAAACATCATTATTTTTTTATGAGGATATCTTCTAAGGGGGTAAGAGATTCCTAACAGCTCTAATTTTTTTTGAGAAAATTTATTGAATAAAGCACATTCAGCAGTGTAAACATCAACATTAAGTTTATCTGCATTTTTAAAAATAGATTTTATTATTCTTTTATTTCTAAAATAAGAAAATAAATTAATCCATATAAGTTTTCTTTTAAAAGGCAGTTCAAGGTCTATTAATATCTTCAATTT
>WJLK01000028.1 GCA_014728565.1 Candidatus Pacearchaeota archaeon | reverse complement strand
GTCAGAACATCTGCACCAATAAAAATCTTATCTGTTTTTTTTGTTCCCTGTTCATTGGAAAGAGCAACTCCAATAGCTGAATCAACAAACATGGTGACATTGATTTTATTTTTTATAAGCTCTTTTGCTGTTTTTCTTCCCTGATATAAAGGACGAGTTTCAGTATTATAGACCTCAAATTTTTTTCCTTTTTTCCTGGAATAAATAAGAGCATTTATTACATTAGTTGAATGACAGTGAGTAAAAAGAACATCTTTACTCCTAATCAGCTTATAAATATAATTATTTATTTTTTCCTGGCTAGTGTCAAAATGCTCTAAAATTTCTTTTTCAGAGAGTTTATCAGCAAGTTCAAGGACATTTTTCATCATAGGTTCAGTGGGTCTTAAAGCAAGCAGCTTTCTTCTGGAAGAGGAAGTAGGATACATTTGGTAAGCCTTAAATGCAGCTTTTGCTATATTTCTGGCTCCCTGAATTTTAACTGACTTAATATCCTTACATATTTTATTGAATTTTTGTTTTTTGTTCATCTTATTCTTAATAATATATTTTTAAATATAAAAACCTGTTGAATATTCTTAATAATATTTAAAAGCTAATTAATCCTAGTAATATAGAAAAAGGTGTAAAAAAATGTTAGAGATGCTTATTAATCCAAAAAAAGCAGAGAAATCTCCATGGCAGATGTTTTTTATTGGGGCATTTTATGCAACACTATCTCTTATATTGGTGAAATGGATTTTTTCAGGAGATCCTGTTCTATCCAAATATAGTGGATTATTAGTTGTTACTTTTTGTGTTATGTTCTCTATACCTTTTATGTATTTTGCTCTTAAAAATGAGGAAGAAAAAGACTTGTCTGTTACAGGATTATCAAGGCTATTAAAAGAGCATAGCAAAGCCCTCTTATATTTCATGTTATTATTTCTAGGTTTTGTTGTTGCTTTTTCTTTCTGGTATGTTGTTTTTGATGATACAACAAACTTTCGTGTACAAATAGAAACTTTCTGCATTATTAATAAACCAAGTCATTTTGATGAATGTGTGGAAGAATATGGAGTAAAACACATTGCAAGAACCACTGCTTTTTTAACTTCGACTGATAAAATAGTCAATATTTTTGCTAATAACATTTATGTTTTAATATTTACACTAGTTTTCTCACTCATTTTTGGTGCAGGTGCTATTTTTATACTAGCATGGAACGCTAGTGTTATAAGTGCTGCTATTGGAATTTTTTCTAGATCAGACCTAGCTAATCTTCCACTAGGACTCGCAAGATATATGATTCATGGAATTCCTGAAATTGCTGCTTATTTTGCTGGTGCACTTGCAGGAGGAATTCTAAGTGTTGCTATAATAAAGCATGATGTTAAAAGTGAAAAATTCTGGAACATTCTACAAGATTCTCTAAACCTTGTGATAATCTCTGTAATAATTCTTTTTATAGCAGCTTTAATGGAAGTATTTATAACCCCTATGTTGTTTTATGGGTAAATTTAAATATCTATTTTTTCAATTAAACTTATAAACCTCTAGATAATATGGTTAAATATGTTTGTGTAAACTGCAACTATAGGTTTGAAGCAAAAGAACCTCTTGAATGTCCTTATTGTGGAAATGAAAAAATTGAAAAAGAAAAAAATGCTTCAGAACTTTTAGAGGAAATTGAAAGATATTTAAAATAAAGAAAACTTTTCAAAAAAGTTTTATCAAAACCAAGAATCAAAAGAAAACTTTTCAAAAAAGTTTTATCAAAACAAGGATTTAAAATAAAAATGGATGAGGAAAGAAAAATTCATGATAATGAATTAAAAAAAGATGAAACAAAAGATAATGATGTTAATAAAACTGTAACAGAGTATAGTGAATCTAAAGATAAAAATAAGGAGGATGAAATTAAAAAAAGTGGACCTGAGACTCAGGTGAAACCTAAGAATATTGCTGATGATAAAATTCAGGAAAGAAAAGAGAAATTCTTAAAATTATTAAAGACAAAACAGATATGGGTTGTTGGTGTTCTGATTATTGCAATAATACTAGGAGTTTATATAAGAAGTCTTCCTATGCAGGATCATAATCCTAATGTGGATGGATTGCAGCCAGGTCTGTGGGATATAACAACAAACACCTGGACTCTAGGTCCTGATTTAGACCCCTGGTTATTTACTAGATATGCAAAAACAATTGTAGAGGAAGGTTCTCTTCCAGAAAAAGATAATATGAGGAATGTTCCTCTGGGATTTAATATTGCTAGGGAAACAAAACTTCTTCCTTACATGATTGCCTGGACTTATCAGGCAATAAAAATTTTTAATAAAGATGCTAATGTTGAACTTGCAGCAGTAACTTTTCCAGTTATAATGTTTGCTTTAACCATCATTAGTTTCTTTCTATTTGTTAGAGAAGTCTTTATAAAAAAGGATAAAAAGAGTATTGTGCGTGCAAATTTAATAGCATCAATATCAACTTTTTTTATGATAGTTGTTCCTTCTTTCCTATCAAGAACAATTGCAGGTATTCCAGAAAAAGAATCTGCAGCTTTCTTTTTTATGTTCTTATCTTTTTATTTTTACTTAAAGGCCTGGAAACATGATGAAATAAAAAAATATCTTGTTTTTTCAGTATTGGCAGGTATCTCTACTGCACTTATGGGTCACATTTGGGGAGGATTTATTTATGTTTATGTAATTATCGCATTTGCCACACTTTTAAACTTTTTAATAGGAAAAAACTCTGGTAAAGAGATTATTATTTACTCTTCCTGGTTAGTTATTTCTTCAATTATACTGACTACTTTTTCAGAGAAATACACCTTAATCCATTTTTTGGGATCAATATCAACAGCAATATCATTTTTTGTTTTCTCTCTTCTGATAATAGATTATATATTATGGAATTCTCCTATTTCAAAGAAAAACTTATTTAAGAATCTTAAGATTCCAAAAGAAATAATCAGTTTAATTATTGCTATAATACTGGGAGCCCTGGCAGCCTCTTTATTCTTTGGTCCTGGTTTTATCTATGAAAAAATTACTGAATTTATGTCCACTCTTTTTAATCCGACTTATGGAAGATTTAAGATAACTGTTGCTGAGAATAGGCAGCCTTACTTCAGAGAATGGGGAAATAGCTTTGGGCCGTTTATAAAAAATTTTCCAGTAATGTTCTGGTTATTTTTTCTAGGATCTGTATTTTTATTTAAAGAGATGTTAAGCAAGTTAAAAAAAAGAGATGCTTGGATTTTGACAGGTTTTTATGTTCTGTTCTTTTTTGGATTAGTTTTTTCAAGATATTCCAGTGACAGTGTTTTTAATGGAAATAATTTTATAAGCAAAGCACTTTATATAGGAACCTCTTTAATACTGATACTGTCTCTGATTTACTACTATTACAAATATTATAGGGAAGGATATGATAATTTCCAAAAAATTAATTCTAACCTTCTGTTCCTTTTTGCATTGTTTGCAGTTTCGTTAGTTACAGTAAGGGCTGCAGTTAGGTTAGTTATGGTTTTAGCTGCAATTGTTCCGATATTCCAAGCATCCCTGATTGTAGTGTCTATTGAAAAATTTAAGGAATCAAAGGAGGATTTTTGGAGAATCATCTGGGGAGCGTTTGCTGCTCTTGTTATTATCCTCAGTTTATTTGTTTTTGTATCCTATTACAATACTGTTAAAACTCAGGCATATAACTTTATACCCTCCCATTATAACCAACAATGGCAAAAAGCAATGGACTGGGTAAGAGAAGAAACACCAAAAGATGCAGTTTTTGCTCACTGGTGGGATTATGGTTACTGGTTACAGAGCATAGGAAATCGTGCAACTGTTCTTGATGGAGGAAATGCAATTGCATACTGGAATTATTTAATGGGAAGACTAGTTCTTACCGGAGATAATCAGAAGGATTCATTAGAATTTCTTTACAATCATAATGCAACTCATTTATTAATAGACTCAACAGATATTGGAAAATATGGGGCATTTTCAAGTATAGGAAGTGATGAGAATTATGATAGATACTCTTGGATAGGCACTTTTTTACTAGATGAAAAACAAACTACTGAAACCAATAATCAGACAATATTTGCTTACAAAGGAGGAATTGCTCTTGATGGTGACATGATTATTGAAAAAGATGGTAAAGAGATTCTTCTGCCAAAACAAAAAAGTGCAGTTTTAGGATTCATAGTTCCTTTTTCTGGAAAGGAAGATTCTAGTAATATGAAACAACCATCTGCAATTATGTTTTACAATGGTGTTCAACATAAAGTTGATTTAAGATATATAGCTGTTGGAGATAACTTTCTTGATTTTGGTTCTGGAATTGAGGCTTGTTTATATATAATTCCAAAACTAGATCAGCAAGGAAACTCTGTTAGTGCTAATCCGATGGGTGCAGCTATATTCTTATCTCCTAAGTTGTTGAAAGGGTATCTAGCTCAAAAATATATATTAGATGATCCTTTTAATAATTTCGAAAACTTTGAATTAGTGCATACACAACAAAGCCTTGTTATAAAAAATTTAGAATCTCAGGGAATGGATTTACCTGATCTTGTTCATTTTAGGGGAATACAAGGACCTATCAAGATATGGGAAATCAAATATACAGGCGATGAAGAAAAAAGACAGGAATATTTAGATACTGATTATTCTAAATACTTAGATTGGAGATTGTAAGATTTAAAAAAGAAATTTTATTAATTAATCTATGAAAACCATATTAATAGCATCAATTTTGATTAGTTTTTTATCTTCATTAATTTTTCTTCCTAAATGGATTAAAAAATGTCATAAAATAAGATATTTATGGGAAGATATGAATAAGTTAAATAATCCAAAGAATGTTGCAGCATCAGGTGGAATAATAATTGTTTTGTCGTTTATTTTTGGTATCTTATCATATATTGCAATTAGAACTTTTCTTATTTCGCCAAAGTATGAGCCCAATGGAGTTTCGATAAGTATTTTTGCTTTAATAAATGTAGTTTTAATATCTGCTATAGTTGCTTTGATTGATGATTTTTTAGGTTGGAAAAGTGGAGGCTTATCTATAAGAATGAGGATCTTACTAGCTTTTTTAGCTTCAATACCCCTCGTTGTTATAAATGCTGGACAACCTGAAGTTTCTATACCTTTTTTAGATTCGGTTAATCTTGGACTAATCTACCCTCTGATAATCATACCTCTTGGTGTTGCTGGAGCAACAACAACCTATAATTTTTTAGCAGGATTCAACGGACTTGAATCAGGTCAGGGAATCATCATCTTAAGCTTTTTATCTTTTATTGCTTATGTTACAGGGCATAATTGGTTATCTTTGATTGGATTGTGCATGGTTGCTCCTCTTATTGTTTTTTATTTCTATAACAAATTTCCTGCAAAGGTTTTTCCAGGAGATGTATTAACTTATTCTATAGGTGCATTAATAGCTTCTATGGCAATATTGGGGGATTTTGAAAAAATAGCAGTTTTTGTTTTTATTCCATACATAATAGAAACTTTCTTAAAATTAAGGGGAAGGTTAAAAAAACAATCTTTTGCTATACCTAACAAAGACAGAAGTTTAGATATGCCTTATAAAAAAATCTATGGTTTAACTCATCTTTCACTATTTATTTTAAAGAAATTTAAGAAAAAGGTTTATGAAAAAGATGTGGTTTATTTAATATTTGCATTTCAAATATTTATATGTTTGCTATCTTTGATTATTTTTAAGAGGTGGTTATTTTAATGAAATGGAAAAGATATCTGTCAGTTATAGGAATAATTATTTTTATTTACATCTTAATCAAAATTGATTTAAGAGAAGTCTGGAATGAACTAAACAATGCTAACCCCTACTATATCCTAATTGCTGTTTTTATTGTTATCATATCTTTGTTTACACAAACATTAAAATGGTTTGTTATTGCAAGAAAACAAAAGATAAATATTGATTTCAAAGAATCTTTTATTGTTAATGTTATCACTAATTTTTATGGATTTGTTACACCCTCCAGATTAGGAACCATACTAAGGTCAGAATATTTAAGAAAAAAAACAGGGAATATAGGAAAAGGATTGTGTAATTTTACACTAGACAAAATATTAGATATCTCTTCAGTCTGTGTAATGGCTTTTTTTTCATTTTTTATTTTTAAAGATGTTCTACCTTTTATAGCAATTTTAATCTCAGGGATAATTTTTATTTTTTTATTTATAATGACTGTTATCTTTATTGATAAAAAAAGAAGCAAAATAATTTTAAAAACTTTTTTTAGAAAGTCTATGCCACAAAAATTAAAAGACAAAGCTAAAATCACATTTGACTCTTTTTATGATCATATTCCAAAAAAAAGATATTTTGTAATTTTTTTCATTTTAAATATTCTTAACTGGATAGTTTTATATAC
>WJLK01000027.1 GCA_014728565.1 Candidatus Pacearchaeota archaeon | reverse complement strand
TTCCCATTTTCCTTAGAATAACCTATTTTTATAGGAGGATCTTCTCCTTTTTGTTTATAGGCTTTTTTATTTTTTGTAAAATAAAAGACATCCTTAACAGGAACATAAATCAATCCAAAAACCGGTTTATTTTTCTTAACAAGTGCTATATTTATTGTGAATTCACCATTTTTATTTATAAACTCTTTAGTGCCATCCAGAGGATCTATAAGCCAAAAATATTCCCACTCTTTCCTGGTTTTAAAGGGAATCTCCTTATTTTCTTCTGAAATCAGAGGAATTTTTGGATATAATTCTTTTAATTTTTTAGATATTATTTCATTTGACTTTAAATCTGCCAGTGTTAATGGAGAAATTACCTTGCCAATAGAAAGGTTATCTTCTTTATCCATTATATCATAATCCTCTTTATAGATTTTCAATATTTCTTTTCCGGCTTTTCTTGCTATATTGATTATATCTTCAACATTAATAAATTCCTGATTATCCATTTTTAATTTTTATCAACAAGGTTTTTATAATTTGCTATTAAAATTTAATTTTATCAGATATTCTTTATCAATAATTAAACAGCAAACAAAAGTTTAAAAACATAACTTGTCAATATTTATTAATAAGATGAAAATTCCGCTTCCTGAAATAATAGATCGCATGGTTATTACAAAGTTAAAAATAGAAAAAATTGGTGAACATCATTTGTTTAAAGAATATGCAGGGTATGAAAAAAGTATTGAAGAAGAGAAGAAGAGAGGTGTAGTTATTGAAGAAGATTGGTTTGATAAACTCTATGAAATTCATAAAAAAATTTGGGACAATGAATTTAAAATAAGAAAAATAGCTAATAAAGTTGATGAAGATAATTTCATTATAAGTGATGAAGAATTAGGGGATATTGGAAAAAGATATATTGAGGTGGGAAAATTGATGAAAATAAGAGACCAAATAAAAAATGATATTGTAGAAAAAACAGGGCAGGGATTTAAGATAATTAAAGTTGATCATTCTGCAAGTTAAGAAGGTTGTATATCATAATATTAGAAAGATTATTAAAGAAAAAATCATCTCGTAAATTCATTATGAATGAAAAAATAAAAATAAGAAGATTAAGATTTAGTGATATAAAAAAGATAAAAAAATTATATAATCGTAGTTCAGATAATCTTAAAAAACTCTTTGCACCGAGCATATTGGTTTCAAAGCTAATATATCCTTTATTCTGCATCGCTATTCTATTCCATTCCAATAAGATTAAAGTAATAATTGCTGAAATTAATAGAGAAGTTGTCGGGTTTGCCTATATCACCAAATTTAGAAAAAAAGGATTTGGTATGATGACTAAGGAGGGTTATCAGGGAAAGGGAATTGGAAAAAAGATATTAAAAGAAATATTAAAAGGAGAAAAAGGTGTTTATTTAAGTGTGGATATAGAGAATCCTGCTGCTATAAACTTGTATAAAAAATATGGTTTTAGTGAAATAGGAAGATATATAAGAATGTATAGAGAATAGTTTCTAAGTTTAATTCTTAATCAAAGATTTTATATTATCTGATATATAGTCAATTTCTTTTTCTTTTAAAGAAACAAAAGATGGAAGCACAATTATGTCCTTGCTGATTGATTCTGAAACAGGTAGGGAAGGAGCATTATAAAAAGACATTTTACTAAAGGGATAGAATCCTGGGCGTGTTTCTATCCCTCTTTTTGATAACTCTTTCATTAAAAAATCCCTATAACTCTTAAATTTCGAGGGTTCTATTTTAATAGCAACTGCCCAGATAAGAGGATCTGAATTAGGAGTTATTTTTTGAAAAGATATTCCATCTAAATTGCCTAGGTTTTTCAAATAACTATCATAAATTCTCTTTTTATTAAACAAGATTTCATTAAGATTTTTTAATTGAGAGCATCCTAATGCTGCTTGAATATTTGTTAAACGAAAGTTATATCCAATTGCATCATGCATGTATTTTGTTGAGGTCATTCCGTGATTTCTAAATTTCCTCATCTTTTTATTAAAAACAGAATTATCTGTGACAACTGCACCTCCCTCTCCCATGGTAATTGTTTTTGTAGCCTGAAAACTGAAACATCCTATATCTCCTAAGGTTCCTGCAAATTTATCATTGTATTTTGAGAATGCTGCTTCAGCAGCGTCTTCAATAACATATAAATTATTTTCCTTTGCAATTTCCATAATTTCTTCCATATTGCACATATTCCCGTAATTGTGAACAGGAATTATTGCCTTTGTTTTTGAATTTATCAGTTTCTTAATAGATTTTGGGTCTATGCACCAGCTTTCTATATCAACATCAGCATAAACTGGTTTTGCTCCAATCTGAATTACAGTATTTCCCGGAGCAACAAAACAAAAACCCGGAACAATAACCTCATCTCCTGGATTAATTCCAAGACCAAGCAAAGCAAGAGTTAACGCTGTTGTTCCATTGGAAGTTGTTATTGTATTTTTAACTTCCATAAGTTGTGAAAATTCCTCTTCAAATTTACTAACGTAAGGTCCGTCAGATATCCAGGAAGACTTTATTGCATCTACTAAAAATTCTTCTTCATTACCAAATAAGCTAGGTTTTGCCCAAGGTATCATTTTTTAATTGCAGCCATTATTATTCCGTTTACTTTTTTAAAAGGAAAATTGTATTTTATATCTTTTGCTTTTTTCAAATCTACTTGCTTCCAAGTATCTTCTGATATTTTTTTAATAAAATATAACTCACTGGTTTTAATTTTCTTATTGATTATTAAATTTTCCAGATAAGGATTTTCTCCCATAGGTATTGTAAAAACAATTTTGCCATTTTTGTTAAGAATATTTTTCAAACGTTTTATTGCATCGGATATCTTTTCAGGTTTTTTTGGTTTTTCATCCCATCCTACATGTTCCAAAGTTGATATGCTTATAATTAGGTCATATTTTTTATTAGGATAGAAATCAACTATATCTTCATTAATAATTTTATCTCCTCTTTCATACTTGTCAATTATATCGTGCTCAGTATTAAAGTAATGTGACAAAACATTACCGAATTCCAATATTTTTTGTT
>WJLK01000026.1 GCA_014728565.1 Candidatus Pacearchaeota archaeon | reverse complement strand
TTCTTATCCTATTAAGATCTTTGCTTAAACTTGAGCCTGTTTTATCTTTTGGAGTTTTGTTTTTCATAACTATACAACAACTTAAAAACTAATATATTTTTGTTTAAATAAGATGATAGAAATTCCAAGTGAAGAAATACAACTTCCAACTACTTTAGTTAAGATAGGTTATATTCCTGGCAGTTTATCAGATGCAGCAAAAGCTTTTCATCCTGATTGTGTGTCTTTTCCAGATATGCATGAATTTTTTGATCAGTATATTTTTTATGATTTTGATGAACCTTTTTTTGTTTTTCTGGCAAAAAGATTAGAAGGTATTTGTGAAGAATTTGATTGTGATTCAATTTTCACAGCAGTCTCTTTTTCCAATCAAAGAAATCAACAATTCTATGAACAGTTCACCACTAGGACAGGAATTAATCTAAGAAATCCTCCCTCAATAGGCTTTGAATATCTTGCAGAATCTGCAAGAGACACTTTTTTATATCTTCTTGATGGAAATGCTTAGGATTAAAATAATTTTAAAAATAATCTCCAAAATTTCTCATTGTTTCATATATCAGTTCATAAGCCCCACCTATCCAGCTATTTATTGTATCTCTGCATAGAGCATAGGTAATTCCAAGAATAGCAACAAAAGCCATACACTCTACTGAAGTAAAACATCCTTTTGCTCTATGTTCTTCTTCTACTATTGTTTCTAATTCTTCTATTTTTGGTGATTCATAAGGATTTTCCATGATATATTAATAGATTTCTAATTCATACACATCTGATTATAAGAATTAATTATTTTTCTGGCTCTTTCAGTTGATTCTGAATTCCCTCTTAAAAAAGGATCTTCACTAAGTCCTGCTACTGAAGCTTCAAGAACCTCGCTTTTTCTGTATTCTATTCCATTATTTCTTATAATATAATCCCAAAATTCTTCTTGCTCTCTTGTTATCTCTCTTGTAGTTCCATCTGGATTATAAACTACAATCCTCTCAACCCAGCTGTCTCCATCATCATCAGCATAGTTTGTCACCTGTCCATCACATATAAAATAACCAGATATATCATGAACAGGGTGTTGTTTTTTTTCTGGAATTTTATTTAAACAACAGATTGCTGATAGTAAGACTGCAGCAAGAGTTGTTGTTCTAAACATGCCTCTTAATGAAAATTGCCATCTCCATTTATTTACCTGAGTTTGTTCTTCTAATGCCATTTATTTGTTATTTAACTTAAGTATAAAAATCTATCTAAACCAAAACCTTTAAATAATACAAATGTATTATTAAAATATTATAAAAAGAATATAAAAATAATACAATGCATGAGCTGACAAAAAAGATATTTGGAGAGGAAAGTATTAAAAAAATTTCTCTTAATTTAGATTCAAAAACACTTGAATTAGTTGATGATTTAGCTAAATTAAGCAAGGCAAACAGAACTATTGTTATACATCTACTAATACAAAAAGGAATAAAAAATTATATTAGAGATTTAGAAAAAACCTGGCAAGAAATTAAACTAAATAATTTCATAGTAACTGATAATCATAAAATTCCTCTTTCTAAAGAGCAGTTAAAAAAATTAGATAATTCTATGGATGAATTAAAAAAACTAAAAGAAAAGTGGTTTAAATTGATAGAAAAAACACCAGGTTATGTTGGATGAACCTTTATACTCCTAGTAAGACAGCTCTGCTGAAAAACACTTTGGGTTTTTTAAGAATTCTAAATCTTTTTTTCAAAGCTAGTTTAATTGTTTTATTAAACTCCTCTTCTGAAACATGGTTTTTTGGTTCTACTACAAGAAATTTTGAATTTTTTTTCATAATTTTTTTTATCTGATTAAAAAATTTTTCTTTATCTACAACTTCATGAACCATGTAAAAAGCAAGAACAAAATCAACTTTTTCTTTTACTCCAATATTACCTTTTTTACATTTAACTGGCTTAATGATTTTTTCAATTTCACTTCCCATAATTCTAAGTTTTAGTTTATTAAGCATTTCTTTCTGCAAGTCAACTGCAATTACTTTTCCTTTTTTTCCAACCATCAATGACATCTCTCTTGAATAAAGTCCTGAACCACAACCAATATCAAGAACAGTCATCCCTGGTTTTACATAACTGCCAAATATTTTTTTTGGATTATGAATTATTTTTCTAAAAAAATTATCAAGGCCTCCAGCTTTTGATGCTGGACAGATTTTATGTCTCGCTTTGTTTTTAGTCATTTTAAATTTTTAACAACCTCCACACAACCTATTTTTTTGTCCTCATCCCATATTTCATCACATATTATTATATCGCTATTAAGTTTTGCAAAATATATAAAACAATTAGCTTTTATAGTATTATCTTTTATTGTAAAACATACCTGATGGTTTTTTCTTGTTTTTGCAACACCAAAAATACAAAAATCCCTTGAAACACCCTCTAAATTTTCTTCACAATATTTTAAATCACCCCTTGCAACAGCAACATCTTTTCTACATATGTTTTCTAATTCTATTGTATCGCATGAATTTAGTTTTCCTTCCTTATCATATACATATATTCTCCTGCAAATTTCATGATCTTTTTTATTTACTGCAATTTCAGAAAAACACCTGTTTCTCCAGCTCTGATAACTTGTTTTGTTTATTTTTTCACAAAAACTTTCATCATTAGTAGCTTTTGCTAGTGCTAAAAAACAATCTGCTCTGTTACTTCCTGTTAAAACTTCACATATCCTCTGTTTTTTTTCTACATTTTGTATACATGAAATCTTTTTTTTCATGTCTTTAATTACTCTGCATAGTGATGAATCTCTGTAAAGAATTGCCTTATCAATAACACACATCTGTTTTTCCTCTCCACCTAAATTTTTACAATCCTCTAGTTCAGGAGGATATAGATAATTAAGATAAAACAAACTTAAAACAACAAGCACAAAACATAAAAAAATAATTAAACTTAAAATTAGTATATTAAAATTATTTTTTATATTAAACTTATATTTCTTTTTAACTGTCTTATCTTTTTCACCAGAAGTTTTTTTCTTACTCTCTTTTTTTGATTTTTGATTATTTATTTTATTTTTGAGTTTCTTTAAATCCTCTCTATTCAATTTTATCTCTTTCCTTAGTTCTTCTAATTTTTCTTTGTCTAATTTAAGTATTTCTTTAAAATTCTTTTTATTACTAGCCTCTTTTTTTACCATATAAAAACAAGTTTTTTCTATTATTTATCCTTTTTCTTTTTATTATATGCAAATCTTTGTTTATAAGGCTTAAGCTAGATCTGTTTATTTAGAAAATCTGTTTTTTAATTTTATAATTCATTACTTAATCTTCGCTTTCAATCTCATTCCAATAATCTTCATCATTGCTTGATTTTGATTTGAATGTGCTTTCCTCCATCTTTAATAAAAAAGATACA
>WJLK01000025.1 GCA_014728565.1 Candidatus Pacearchaeota archaeon | reverse complement strand
AGTTATCAAAGCTGTTTCTTTTTAAATCTGAAGAATTAACTTAAAATTTATTATTAATGCCTTTAAACTATGGAGGGTGATAGAACAGATAAACTAAGCAAAAAATATGATATAACAACAGATTAATTTTTTACAATATTAAAACCAGCTAATATCCTATTTTATAACCAGAAGCAAAATAACTCCTCTGTTCTCTGTCATATCCTACCTTAACATGCCATCTGCTTCCTCTTCTTAACTCCACATTATTATGAACAGTAAAAGTTCCTTCTTGGTACAGTAAACTAACATCTTTTTTATTTCCTACTGCTCTGAAACTTCCATTTGAGTTACTTAAAGAATTCCTCTCTGAATCAGAACTAATCTGTAAATTTATTAATTCTGATTTCCTTGTTCTTGATTCAAGATTTCCTCTAGTAAAAAAACCAATTCCAGAACCAATTGCAATTCCTAATCCTAGTGACCCTGCCATCAATAAATAAGCAACTCTGTTCTTCATAATTTTTTTAATGCCTAAGAATTATTAAATTTTATGAATTTCCCAAAAGTTTCCTAATAAATTCATCTTCATTCCTGTCAGCACAATAAACAAGAGGGATTGAATCTGCTTCATTAGATAAATCTTTTAGGCCTGGTAAATATCTAGAATCAATATTTACACTGCTGTAAAGATGACATCCATTACTAAACACAACAAACTCTGCTTGCCCTCTTGCAAGATATCCTTCTGGACCATAAAGAAAGTCTTTTAATGTAACTCCCTGTAAAACCTCTCTTCTAAGTGCTTCTTCTTGTAAGCCACTGACAAGGAAAAAAGCAGCCTCTGGACTTATCTCTGCAACCTGATCAAGGACAGTTCTTGTTAATCCATCCTCTCTTGGATCATAAACTTTTATTCTTCCTAAATCAATCTGATTAAATACCATCTTAAATATCATTCAGAATTGTTTTTAAACATTATTGCATTAAAGATTAATATCAAAATTTCCTAACTCTTTTTTAAGAATTTCAAGAATTTTATTGGTTATTGTTACTCTCTTTCCCTTGTATTCTGATAACACCTGATTGAATTCATTTGCATTGCTTTTCTCAACCTTGTCCTCACTAACCTTTCGAATATTATTTCCATCAACTAAAAAACAAGGTTTAGTAAGATAAAGTTCCATAGGTTTTCCATTGCTTGTTATTATGACTCTTGTTTTTTCAATTAATCCAAGTTCTTTTCTCTGAGCATACTCAGTCAAACTCTCAATTAAATAAACACTGTCTTTTCTTAATCTCTCAAAAGCATAGATTGACGGAGCTTTCTTAGTCTTGTATTTCTTCTTGATATTCATTAATTCATTAAGTGTATGAAGATACTTTGGATTACCCTTTCCTTTATTAACAATCTCTTTTTCATAATCTTTAATTAAAGCTGTTTCAGCTTTTTTTCCAAAAATACTTTCCATCATCTTGAAAACATTTTCATAAATTTCTCCAAAACTTTTTTCCTGCATTCTTTTTTCAATTGCTGTTCTTAGTTCTTTTAATCTTCCGAGATAATCCTCAAAGTTTTTCAGTAACCTGTCAACTTCCTTGCCACTTACCTCTTTTACTTTTCCATGCTCATAGCCCTTATAGTATTTGATTGCAATTTCATTTAATATTTCCCAGTATTTTTTTTCTAGTAATTTCTCTTTATCAACAAAAACATTTTTTACTTCTGCTACAGTTTCTACAACATTAGGAGGCGGCAATCCATAAAGCATAAGCAGTGCCTGGCTTGGAGTTATAACACCCCAGTAAATATCTCCAAGAACAATATCCATTAATCTTCTCTGGACCATTTTTTTTGTCTTATCACCCATGCTCATGAACATGTCAATAGATTCTGGAGATGGTTTTATTTTCCCCATTTTAAGAAGAAGTTTCCATGGAAGAAATCCTCCTCTATCATACAACGGAACACCATCTCTTAGAAAAGTGTAAAATATTGGATTAGCATCTTTAACACCCTCCCAGAATTCTGTTAAAAGATATATATTAGGAGAGAGTTTGTTTTTAACACCTGCTAAATCACCTGCCTGCATAACATAACTATATATGATGTTTCTTAATTTTTCCTTTAATTCAAGTCTGTGCATTCTCTTGACATCAGTATCATCAATGATTATTCCAACATCAACATCACTTGTCTGAATTACCTCTCCTCTTACCAAACTTCCCCAGATAACATAACTATAAACATATTTCTCAAACTTTTTTAAAACAAGTGATTTATGAATTTCAGCAACTCTTAAACTTCCAAGTATTCCTTTGTCATGAAGTGGAAAAGACATTCCAACAGCTTCAACAATATCATACTTGCTGTCCATGCAGATATCCCAGATATCCCTCTCAATAAAAAGATTAAGCCAGATTTTTTCCTTGCTCTCTTTTATTACTTTAATCATCTCTGCTCTTATTTTATTGAATTCTTTTTCTTTGTCATCAGGAATTATAACAGCAAGATGCATTGGTTTCTCTTTTCTCTCTTCAGGAGTTAGTTCATTTTCATCATCAAAAATAGCAGCTGCCTGAGGAGGAATTATACCAATTGCAGAAATAAACTTGTATTTTTCCAGTAAAGATTTTTTTAATTTATCAAGTTTTTGCTTTGTCTCCTGCATCTGTTTTTCCTGTTCAGGAGTAGGACCAACACTTCCTGGAAGACCAGGTGCCTGATATTTCTTGTCATCTAAGCCCAAATCTTTCTTATCCATATTAAGAACACTAAAAAAAGACCTTATTTAAATCTTATGGATTGTTACTTTATTCAGGTGATAAAGGAATAACAATACTGATAAAAGAGAAATTACTAAGAAATCTAGTACAAATTCTTCTTATACATTTTAATTATAACTACTTTGAAATTACAACAAATAGAAAGATTTATAAGTAGTATTTTATCCTACTTTTTACCTAATATGCCTAAAAAAACCATAAGCAAGGAAAAAATCAGCATAACTCTTAATAAGGATATTCTTGAATTAGTTGAAACTCTGCTTTCTGATAAAAAATTCCGTAATCGAAGCCATGTTATTGAGTATTCTCTAGCTAAATTATTAGAGGAGGAAAAATGGGAAAAGATATAATGATGCTTGGAAAAGCAGATGTTGAAGGATTAACTTCTGATGAATTAGAAGAGCTTGAAGCAAGAGGTTATACTATCTTTGAAAAATTAGGAGAGGGTGTTACTAGAGATGTCTATCTTGCAGCTTATAGAAGTGGAAATGTTCATAGGACTAGAGTTATTAAACTTCCAAAAACAGAACTAGGAACTTTTATGTCAAGAGCTAATAGAGGCAGGAGAGATCAGGACTTAAATGAAGTTTGTCTTTCTAATAGAATTCATCATCCCAATGTTGTAGAGATTGTGGACAGTTTCCCTTTAGGCAGAAGAACAGTTAATATTGAACCACATATAAATGGAACAGACCTAGAGACTCTAGTTAGCCAGACAGGTGCAATAACAGATGCTGAACGTTTTGATAGAATTATGACTCAGATTTTAGATGGAGCAGTATATCTAGAAGAACTGGATTTACTTCACAGAGATTATAAACCTTCTAATATCCTGATGACAGACAAAGGTGATGTAAAAATATCAGATTTGCAGACAGCAGCTTTTTTTACAGATGTATCTGATTCAACACTTCCAACAAGAGGAGGAACACCTTACACACACCCCTCCTTGTTTTTTTCATTGCTAACTAGAGTTCCATCAAGAGCTAGTCCTAAAACTGAGGTATACTCACTTGGAACAACAATGCTTCATCTATTAACAGGAAAAAGACCTTTTGACTATAGGATTGTAGAGGATTCAGATGGAACTCCAATAGAATTCAATGGAGAAACTTATAGAATAAAAGTTTTTAGTGGAGAGAGGGAATTAAATCCAAGACAGTTTGATGTAAAAGAACATAATGACAGACTAAAATCTGAACTTAGAAAGATTCCTAAAAAATACAGAGGACTTTTATATGATGCAATATCACTGGCACCAAACATAGCTATAAGAAAGGTTAGTGATCTCAGAGAGAGATTCAGAGAAACAAAATCTCCTGAATTTTTAAATAGTCTTAGAACTGGTTTAAGGTTTATTCCAGCTACAATTGCAACTGTTGGATTAATAGCAGGAGCATTTATGTATTCTTACTATCATCCAAGAGAAGAAACTCCGACAGTAGCAGAGATAACAGATAGAGATACCTATAGTAGGTTTAGCTTAGAAGATATTGCTGAACAATCAGATCTTAATCAGGCTGCAATAAATGTTCTATTTGAACCTTATTTAGAAGATGCAAAAAAAAGACTTCCAGAATTAGAACCTGATATAGAAAGATATATTGGATTGCATTATAAGGATTATGAACTTCTTGGAAAGAGAATTACAAATTCCTTGTTAAGAGCTTGTTATCTTCATCATGAAGAAGCACTTTCCCACTATCAGTCAGAAGGTGAAAAAAGAGCTGCACCAGTATTTTCACCAAAAGATATTGACTTAGCTAGAAAAATAAAACACAATCTTCCAGGATATTATCAAGATCCTCCTGAACCTGCAGAAGCATTATTTTCAGGTGCACTTTACCTTAAACAACTTATGGAACCTGGAAGAAACATAGCAGATGTTTTTGCACATTATTTTTCCTCTGACTTAGAAATTGCTGCAGCAAAGATTTCTACTGGAAGCACACACTATCTTCCATATGATTTTGAAAATCATTTGAGAAAAGGCTACCAACAAAGACTTCCTCCTGTAGAAAGAGACCTGATAAACACAGCAATTGCCCTTTACCTTATCACTGATGATAATGGAGATATTGACTGGAATAGAGCTCCAGAGATATCTCCTTTTGATGAATCAAGAGTAAAAAGATTATTTTATGGAGATTAAAATGGCAACTGAAAATTCTGAAAGGCTTGATGAATTACTGAATGAATATCAAATTCATAGAGGGTCTTCTGCAGGTTTTTCAGCAGGAATAAGTGCAGCTGATGAAATTCCTCCAGGAGGCTTCAGAGCAGAAGCAGAATTTTCAGATGCACCTGCTCATAAGAGAGTAGCTGAAGCAGGAAGAGGATTTGATTTTGAACCAGATAAATATCCTGAACTTCCTCAAGAGACACATGGAGGAGATATAGATTCTCTAAGAGATAGAATCAGGGGAAAAGTCCAGGAAATTTTAGGAGACAAATATTTTAATATTGAATTTGCAGGAGAAGGTTTTCAATCATATATTTTCTCATCTAATTTTGGAAGTCCTGCTGGACAGAGAAGAATAATAAAGATTGATAAGATAAAACCTGATGGTGGGATTGCAGGTGAATATTCAAAAAGAGGATGCGGAACTCTGAGACACATACAGACACTGGCAACACTTCCTGAAGCAGATGAACATCATATCATTGGATTGCTTGATTTTTTTAATTTAACAGATGAACAGGGAGTTGCTATATCAGTTCACAGACATATTGATGGAAGAACACTTGAGGAAAGAGTAAAAACAAGTGGTCCTCTTACTCTCAGCCAGATGGAATCAGTATTCTCAGATGTTCTTGATGCAGTTAGATATTATTCTGAAACAAAACTTCATCGTGATCTTAATCCTGCAAATATGATTCTTAGAGAGTCTAGACAAAGAGATTTAGAAGCTTTTGTGCTTGATTTTGGAAATGCCTGTGATAAAACACAATTAAGAAAAAAAGCTATTCCAACAGCAGGAGCAAGAGTAGTAATGGATCCTAGGATAGTTGCAAGATTTAATGATAAGGAAATTTCATATGATGAAACTTCAGAAATATATGCACTTTCACAAATAGCTTATTTTTCACTAACAGGATGCTATTTTGCTTATACAGATCCTTATAATAATTCCTTAACAGATGCATCAACAGGAGGATCTCTTTTAGATGAACAAGGAAAAATAGACAGGAAAAAATTTGAAGAGTCTCTTGATAGGGCTTTATCTTTGCCTAAACTAAATTCAGGTTCTAGATATTTTTCTGCAAAACTAGGTAGATTAAAAAGAGTCTTAAGAAGAGGTCTGCTATCAATAGATGATAATCACTATACTAGTTTAGGAGAATTTATTGATGACTTCAAAAAAGCAGTGGACATAAGAACAATATCTGCAGTAAGGGAAAGACCAAAGCTTTCTAGAAGAAGACTCTTAAGCTGGGGATTAACAGGAGCAAGCCTGGGAGTTCTTGCAAGTTTAGGATTAGCAAGACATGTTCTAATGCAAGATGATAAACAAGAAGAACAGGAATCTGCTTATGTTGTTGCAGCAGACTGGACTGATGAATTAGATATTGAAAGTAATTTTGTAGAATTAAATCCTGTTATAAGCTCAGACAGCTATGATACTCTCTGGCCAGGAAATAATAAATATCTCTCTCTATCTCTAGGAGATGCTATAAGAATAAGCCCTACTCTTTTACAGAGAGCAAACCCATTGCAAGAAACAATGTTCCCTGTAATGCCGATTAATGTTTATGTTGAAGGTTATCCAGGAACGAGATTTCATGAATATCCTATTAAAAAAAATACACCTCCTGATCCTTATGGTTTTTCTAACCAGGCTAGGAAATTCCAACTTCCAGGAGATTTAGAAGAAGGTTTTTATAATCTTGTATTTGAGGTACTTGCTCCATCAAGAATGGAATATGAACAAAAATGGCAGGGTTCAGATGATGTTGAAAGATTAACCTTTCCTGAATTTGGAGGAGTCTTGGTTAGAAGAAAAGTTCCTTTTGCTATTGGAGACCCTATAGAAAAATTAAAAGTTTGTAATTTACATATCCCAGGAGTTCAGGATCATGTTAATCTTTATAGTGTTGAGGATGTTCTTAATGAAATAAGCAGAGAGATTCATCTTGAAGCAAGACTTACAGGAACTGATTATCATAGGATTTTTGAAAGAAACTCTATCTCAAATTCTCTAAGCCACTATTTTAGATTTCCTGAACCTGAAGAAGATAGACAGGAGATATTACAACTTGTAACTTACCATCAGAGAAAACCTATAGGTTATGAATTTTTTCCATTAAAAACAGAAAATACTAACAATTGGCTTACATGGAAACTTGCAATTCCAGGAAGAGATTTTGCAGAAAAAACAATTGAATTAAGAAAGGCTCTATATAGAGATAACCATTAAATAATTAGACATCATAATTATTGTCTGATTGAGTTCGTGGAGATTAAAATCTATTTTATTATTTTCTTTGATTAACCTTCTTATCTTCTCGTAATTTTTAGAAAAAATAACTAAATTATTCATATCAAAATGAAAAAATAAATCTTTGAACATATCGAGAGAATTTCTTAACTCTTCCATTACATGGATTTGGTCCTTAGTTATTTTTTCTTTATTATTTAGTTTTTTAGCGATTTCCTTGTAAATATCTCCGATATCTTCGAGGTGGGATACAATTCCATATATCTGCGAAGTTTTGCTGAAATCCTTATAACCCTCTTTATTTAATATTCTAAGACAAAAATTAACAAATTTATTGACACTTGAATCAGTCTCAATAACAGGATTCATTGATTGTTTTTTTTCTGCTGCAATGATAAGTTCTTCAGCCATTGAATCTAAAATAAGAAATATTCTTCTGATAACCTCATCAATCTCCTGATGAGCCAAACCAGTTATATCTCTGATTAAAAAGCTTTTCTGGGACTGTCTTATAATTTCAAAACCCAATAGCTCATTTATAACTGATTTTTGAAATATCTCAATCTCTTTTGGATCTTTAAAATAGACTTCTAGTTCATCAATCCCCTTTATATAAAAGCTCATCAAAGTTCTATTAACTAAAGGAGTTAAACCAGTCACATCAATTACTGCTTTCTTTTTTTCTTTTTTAATATCTTCTGTTGTTATAATCAGCTCCCTGTCTTTTTCACTAATAGTTATCTCATCACCCTTGCCCAGATTATTTCTTTTAATCCACTTGCTAGGAAGACTTATCATCATTGTTGCTGCACCCTGCCTGACTATTTTACGTTTCATAATAATATCTGGTTATTACTATTTATAAACTTTTCTAATAAATATATACATTTATACTAATATATATAGTTT
>WJLK01000024.1 GCA_014728565.1 Candidatus Pacearchaeota archaeon | reverse complement strand
GAAATTAAAACAAAACTTAGAGAAAATTTCAGGAACATTTTAGATGAGAAGAAAAAAAGAATAAAACAAAGGATAAATGAAGAGATAGAAAGAAAAAAGGTTGTAATAGCTAATAGAATTCAGAAAGCAAAAATTGCAATGCTTGAAAAAGCTCAGGAGAGACTCCAGAGCAGAGCTGAGAGATTAAGAGAGGCTGGATTTGAATCAGCAGCTCAGAGATTAGAAAATAAAGCTGATATTTTTCAAAATCGTTCTGATTTAATAGATGCAAGGAGGAAAGCAATTAATAAAAGACTAAGCTCAATTATAAGAGAATGAAAAAAATATGGATAATAGTTGTTATTGTATTAATACTATTACTAGTAGGTATATTTATGTTCTCAAGAGGAGGTGAAGAAACCCAGCAACCTCAGAATAATCAAGAAAATCAACAGACAACAGAAGAGACCAGTGTTCTTAGTGATGATGAGATAATAGATAATGTGGTTATTCCTGAAGATGATGATGTTGAACTAGGTAGTTTGATTAGTTGAAAACCTGTATTATATCACACTTTCTTAATAATTTTCTATCACAATAATTATTAAAAATACTGATTTTTTTGTTTTTTGATGAAAAAAAGGCTTCTTGGATTTTTGGCAATAGGATTAATGCTGGTTTTTTCTAGTTTAATCTCTGCTGATTTGTGCAGAGGATATGATGGTTATTATTCTGATTGCGGTTACAAATATTATTGTTCCAGTTGCCATGATGACTGGGAGGATTATGGTGAATATACAAAAGAGTATGGAACAAAAAAACATGAGGGCCATGTTGTTCATTATCCAAGACATAGCAAATACTCCGGAAGAGATTATCATTACAATCCTCATTACACAAGAGAACCTCTTAATTACGAGGAGGAGTACAAAGTTACTTTAGAGCATGTCAGGGATGATGAATTTTATCATGAGGAGACAAAAAGAGTAATGACAGACAGTGTTGAAAGTTCAAGAAGGTCAAAAAAACCTTATTATTATGCAAAACATACTGTCCCTTATTATGATATTCATCCTTATTCTTATTACTCTGATTCAGGATATCATGATCCTTATGAAAGGCATCCAGATGATTATTACAGTGGTCTTATCTATAATGTTTTTTATAATCACTACAGAGATTATAGTTCATGGAGATACTAACTAATGAAAAAACCTAAGAAAATTCATTTTTGGTTTATCACAGGAACAGCTATATTCTTTATACTGCTTTTAATGTCAATTATATTATTGATAGTTAATTTCTTTATTGAGATTAATTATCTGTTCTGGATAATAATTCCCTCTATAATATTCGAGGAATTATTTGAAACTTGCTGTTATGGATTTTCAAATAATATACTGGCTAATTTTGTTTTTATACTGATTTTCTGGTTTGTTGTAGGAGCTGTAATAGGGTTATTAGTTGACTGGTTTTTATAGTTCTAAAAATAGCTATTCGTTACTATTCTACAGTTAAGAAAACCGAAAGAGTTATAAACCCTAAAAACATAGATTTTTTGAAAATGAAAAAGGGATTTTTGATGTTTTTAACAGCAATGGCACTGGTGCTGGTTCTTCCTAGTTTGGTCTCTGCTGGCTTATGTATTGGTATTCATTGTGATTCTTATGGTTACTCACCTTTTCACTACTACAGAAATTATCCCTCTTATAGTTACAGTTATCATCATCCAGGTCATTATGGAGGATATTATAATGATCATTATGGTGATTATGGAAGAGTTAGTTTTGGAATCAATTATTATGGTTATAGAAATAGGTATAGAAGCCCTTATTATGGGGGTAGAGGTTATTATGGTTATAATTATCCTCACTACAGCACTGGTTATTCAGGAAGCACACCTATTTACAAATCTCATTTTTATTAATAATACTTAATTATTAATTCTTTAACAATCCTTAAATATAAAGAATTCCAGTGTAATATATGAAAAAAGGGGGAAAAGACTCGCGCCCTGAATTAGTATTTAATAGAAGAATATTGCCTAATTCAGAACGCTCGCAAACAACAGTATTTGTGATTATAGGTATTTTATTATTTATTATTATCCTGGGATTTGTTTTTTTAAAAACTAGTGAAAATCTATCTTTTCTCTCTCAGAATAGAATTCCTATGGAGGTTCAGCCGGTTTATGATAGTATTGATAGTTGTGTTTATCAGAGAACAGTTGATGCAATTAGATTAATCGGTTTGCAGGGTGGTTATGTTATTATTAAAAATTTCTATGTGGAAACTGAACTAACAAATGTCTCTTACGGATACTATAATAAGAAAAAGATTCTTGCTTCAAAACAGGAGATAGAAAAAGAGATAGAATTTTACCTTGAAAATGTCCTTTCTTATTGTGTAAATCCTGATTATTTTCCAGGTCATGAAATTATCATTGAAAAAGAGGATATAGATGTAAAAATAAATAACGGTTTTGTTTTTGTTTCAGCAGACATGCCCATGAGTGTCAAAAAACAGGATGAAACTTTTGTTATAGATAAAAAATACCAGCATGAGATTCCTGTAAAACTTGGAAAAATTCATGATGTTGCTGAAGAGATTATTAATAAAGAAATTGAAAATCCTGGTTATATTGACATCACTTATATTAGTAATCTGGAATTTGATGTTCTTTTCATTCCTTATGATGATGATACAATTGTGTATTCAATTACTGATGATTCTTCAGTCAATGAGATACCCTATACATTTTTATTTGCAATGGATATAAAATGAAACAGTTATTAAAATCAAGGTAAAACTAAGAATGACAAAGATAATTAAACCAGGCAGAAAATTTACAGACAAGAAAAATTTCATATTTACAAATAGAAATTTTATAAGAAAGATAAACCTAATTAGTTTAGGAATTCTAGTTGTTTTAATTAATATTATTTCAATAAATGCTATTTCAGAAATGGAGTTTCATTTTGATGGTTCAGGAAATTTAATCCCTTCTGGAACCTCAAGTGATCTACAAAAGACAATGAGTTTTGCATTTTCAAATGATTACAGAGTTTCTGATGAACAGGTAAAGGCTATTGACAGTGTTCTTGGAGAGGGAACAAATGATGAATTAGGCATAAGATCTGATATGAATGTCAAAAATGTAATGCAGGCTAGAAAAACTGTTTTAAATTCACTAAGATATCATCCTGAGATTCTTGAAAATCCTTATCTAATTGATAATCTGGAAAAATTAAAAGAATTTTCAGGAAATAATCTAAAATCAGGAACAATAATAGTAAGAGATGAGGAAATAGAAATCAGAAGGGATGTTGATTATCCTTCTGCTTATTCTGATGATTATGAAAGAATCATAATTCCAAAAACCGCAGTTGCAGAATATAATGAAAATGAAAATATTCTGGAAATAGAGTCTGGAAAAGGAACCTATTTACTGGATAGTCTTGAGATAAGAGATATAATAGTTGATTTAAAAGGAAGTTCAAAATTAAAAGTTTCTTATTCTAATGAGAATCTTCAGGAACCAGGAAAAATTGAATTTGAAATTCAGGGAAAGAGTGATATAGAGATAGGAGGAAGTTTTCTAAATGACATTAAAGACTCTAAGTTCATAATAGATAAAGATTATCAGGTTGAGTATGCTGAATTTACTTCAGCAGAAGGTGATGATTACAGTCTTGGTTATAACAACAGAGTCTATAATTTTAAATTAAATAAAAATGGAAAACTGG
>WJLK01000023.1 GCA_014728565.1 Candidatus Pacearchaeota archaeon | reverse complement strand
GGTTCTATGAGGATATGTTGCATGCCTCTATGTTAGGAAAACACAGGGATTTTGGGAATTATAATAAGATAGTGTTTTGCGGTATTGGAGGAAGTGAAATTCCTGGTGAGATTGTTAAATGTCTGAATTTAAAAATTCCTGTTTTAACTGCAAAGCAAGAACTGCCTAACTGCATTGACAGGAAAACTCTTTGCATAGTGATTAGTTATTCTGGAAATACAAAAGAAACAATTAAACTTTATAATCAGGTCAGAAAAAAAACTTCTAAGATATTAATAGTAACTTCAGGTGGAAAACTTGGAAATCTAAAAGAGAAAAAAATTCTTATTCCAGAGGATTATATTCCAAGAGGAGCTTTAGCTTATTTGTTATTTCCTGTTTTAAATGTATTAAAAATCAATTATCAGGAGTGTTTTAAAATTATTAAAAATCATGATAAAGAGATCAGAGAGAAATCAAGAGAGTTAGCTCATGAGTTAAGACATAGAATTCCTGTTATCTACGTCAGTGGTGAGAATTTAAGGTGTATTGGAAAGAGATGGACAAAAGAGCTGAATGAAAATTCAAAGACTTTTGCTCATGCAAACTTTTATCCAGAAGTTTTTCATAATGAGATTGAGATTCATTTTAACAGTCATTTTTTCAGGATTTTATTATATGATAGAGAGGATAAACTAAGCAGAAAAGCTTCAAAAATGTTTAATACACATAAAGTAAGATTGCATGGAAAATCACTAATAGCCAGGATAATCTATGGGATGTATCTTGGATGGTGGACAAGTTATTATCTGGCTGAAATTTCTGGAATTCACTACTGGACTAATAACAGAATTGATGAGTTGAAGAGATGAAAATAATAAAAATTAACTAAGATTTGTTTTATTATGGATAAGTTTGATTTAGAAAAGAAAAAACAACTTGATAGGCAGGATAGGTCAAATATTGGTAATTGGGATTTAAAGATTAGAAGTTTATGCAATAAAATTAATAGAAAAAGGAATTATTATACAACAAGTAGTTGTGCCGGAAGAATAATTTTGATGAAATATTCAGATAAAAAAGAGGAGAATATCTTTTTGTATAGGACCCATAATAGGATAAGTTTTAAAGAGCTAAAAAAAGCTCTTAAAGAAATAAATTATAAAGATTTAATAGAGTTTCAGCAGACTTCATGTATTCTTCATGTTGCATGCAGAAGTCTTGAGGATGCTCAGGATATTGTTGATAAAGCTAAGTTTGCAGGATGGAAGAGAAGTGGCATCATGTCAACTAGGAAGAGATTCATGGTTGAGTTGCATAGTACAGAGAGCATGAGTTTTCCTGTAAAACAGGAAAGAATACTTGTTGATGATTATTATTTAAAATTAATAGTAAAAATAGCTAATAGCAAGCTTGAGAGGATCTGGAATAAAATAAAAAAATTAAAGGAGATTATTTAATATTTATTGAGGATTAAAATTTAGAAGGTATTGAGAACTTTCAATTGTTTTTAGAGGTGTTGATTATTCTTCTGGTGTTTCTAATCTGCTTTGTTTAAGTAAGGGATTATCATGAGTGGATGTTTCTTGTAATTGCTGTGGCTCTTGTATCTCTTGTTTTTTTCCTGCCTCAACACCCATCTGGTAGAAAAACAATCCTCCTAATGTAAATCCCAGTCCTGTTAAAATAAGAGGATAAGCCCAGTTTTTTAAATAATCCCATGTTAGGTAGGATTTTGTAGATGGTCCTGTTTCCTGAGTTTGACTAGTTTCAGGTTCTTCGTATACTCTTGGTCTAGGAGCATCTGTCATATTATTCTTTAATTTTTAGATTTATAAATTCACCTATTTTTTAATTATTATACTCTATTACATATGTTTACTATTGGGAAATATTTTTAAAGAATTGAGTATAGATATTTCTATTAATATTCAATTTTAACTGCCATTAAAATTGAGTTAGTTATGAAAAGAGATGAATTCTCTTTTTTCTGAGTAACCTTCATATATAGATGGAGCACTGTTATTTAAATTTAATGGTTGCTGTTGGCATAAACAGACCTTGTTTAAATATTGGTGCTAAAAGGTGAAAGGGGGTTACGAAAAATGGTGCTAGACTTTGCAAAAGAAGCAATAGACAATATAGATACACACAGCATTAATTTTGATGACTTAAAAGCTGGTAAAGCCAATATAAAGGTTTTTGGAATTGGTGGAGCTGGTGGAAATGCAATTACCTGGCTTTTTAATAAAGGGATAAACGGAGCTACTGTTTATGCAGCAAATACAGATGCTTTGCATCTAAGTATTACAAAAGCAGATGATAAGTTACTTATTGGTAAGGAACTTACAAGAGGTTTGGGTGCTGGTGGAAAAGCAGAGGTTGGAAGAGAAGCTGCAAAAGAATCTATTTCTGAGCTTAAAAAAACAGTATCTGGTGCTGATATGATATTTATCATAGGTGGAGAAGGTGGTGGAACAGCTACTGGAGCAATGCCTGTGATAGCACAACTAGCTAAAGAAACAAGTGCTGTTGTTATTGGTGTTGTTACAATGCCTTTTGAGTGTGAAAAAGCAAGAATAGATAAAGCAGAATTTGGCTTACAGGAATTAAGAGACCAGGTTGATACAGCTATTGTTATTGATAACAATCGGTTAGTAGATATTGCAGGACAGCTTCCTATACAGCAGGCATTTGCAGTTGCTAATGAATTAATCAGTACTATGATAAAGGGAATTGTTGAGACAATAACACTTCCTAGTTTGATTAATCTTGATTATGCAGATGTTTCTTCTATAATGAAAAAAGGAGAAGTTGCTGTTATTGGTATTGGAGAGGCTGATTCAAGTGATAGGGTTAATGAGGCTGTTAGGCAGGCACTTACACATCCATTGTTAGACGTGGATTATAGTGGTGCTAATGGATCTCTGATACATATCACTTGCGGTCCTGATATGAAACTAGAGGAATTCAGCCAGGTTGGTAAGTTAGTTACAGAGAATATATCTGCTGAAGCACAGGTAATTATAGGAGCTAGAATAAACAAGGATTTTGAAGGGAGAGTAAGAGTTATCACAATAATGACAGGGGTCTCAAGTCCTTATATTCTAGGAAAACAGAGATTAAGAGAATCTGATTTAGAGAGAGAAACTCCTGAATTTTCAGAACTAGGGATTGATGTTGTGAGATAAAGAATAAAATTTTTATTTATGCCTGCCCTTTTTTTGGGCAGGTTTTTTGGTTTTTTGAGTATAATGAATGAGTTTAGGTTTTATTTAAATGTGTGATTTTTTAACTGGTACTAAAAAATTTAATAATGGAGGGATTAACAGCAATAAAGGATATAATCCAGTAAGAAGATTAAGAAAACTTAGGAGAATTCCTAAGATTAATGAGCTTAACATGCTGTAAAAAGCAATAGAATCATTTCCTCTTCCTAAAAGTCTCGCAAGAACGACTGGTCCCATGATCATGAATGTATAAATTAGTATAAAGAATATATCTACGAGTTCTGTTGTAAAGAATGCAATTATTGCTCCAATTATTATACTGGTCCATATTAGTATTCTGCTTATTTTTGGTTTTAATTTATGTTTTCCTAAAAAGAAATGTCCTAGAAAGATTGATGAAAGGAATAATTCTGTATCAATTGTTGAGAATAATGAAGCAACTATTAAAATAGATATAAATGCAAGCAAAGGTGTGGAAAGACCACTTGTTAAAAACGCAAAAAACGCATTGTTGGGATCAGTTTGAGGAAACTGAGAAAATATCTTTAAGCCTAAGATTATAACAAAAAGACCAAATATTAACCATAATGTTCCTGCTACGGCAAGTCCTTTTTTAGCAGAAGCTTCTTTTTTGGCACTGAAAATTCTTTGGTACATATCTGCGCTTCCTATGATTGAAAAGACTCCTGAAACAAAAAGTAAAATAAATTCATTAAAAGGGATTACTTTGTCTGATAATTCTAGCAGTCCTACCAACGAAGTTCCTGCAGGATTATATAGCATTAATAGGAAGATTATGAGTATAAACATGCTAATTCCCTGAATAACATCTG
The DNA here is from genome assembly GCA_014728565.1 of Candidatus Pacearchaeota archaeon. Classification (GTDB taxonomy): domain Archaea; phylum Nanobdellota; class Nanobdellia; order Pacearchaeales; family GW2011-AR1; genus ARS1285. The sequence continues at coordinate 3,300 of WJLK01000023.1, read as the reverse complement.
TAGTTAGAACACTATTAAAACCTCCCAGGGATAAATAAATTGCAATAACCAAACTAATGAGAACTACAGAAATTTCATAAGATAGTCCTGTTAAAGTTGATATTAATGATCCTCCTACTATGAGTTGAATTATCAGAACACTTATTATAGCAATTAGTGAAAGAACTAATCCCATTTTTTCAGATTTTTTTCCAAGAAATTTTCCAAAATAATCTAAATGGGAGTAGGGTTTATATTCATTTGCTTTGTATCTAATTCTTCTAGTTAAAAATATTAAAATAAATGCACCAAAAGCAAATCCAGCAAATAAAGATATCCCTGAAATACTGTAAAGATATGCAAATGCAGTTAAAGTAACTAAATCACCTGCTGTAAAAAGTGTAAAAATTGAAGATGCTATCCTAACAGCTCCAGATTTTCTTTCTGCCATAAAAAATTCCTCAGGATCTCTTTTGTGTCTATAATAATAACCAATAGCGATAAGAAGGATAGTGAATGCAATTATTGAAATTAATGGAATTATTTGTATCATAGCATTAAGAAATATTATCAAATTTATTAAGTTTCTCTTTTTCGTTTGTTTCTTCTTAGGTTAAATGATTTGGGAGAAATAGAGCATTCAGTCAGTCCATATCTTTCTGTAATCTTCTTTAAAAGAATTACCATAAGTTTCAAAATATACTCTTGTATATAGATGAGGTTTTGGTTTTTGATTGGCTTTATGTATTTTTGAGGGATAGCCAATTGGAAGTACAACCTCTATCTCAGCACTTTCTGGAATATTAAGAGCATTTCTTAAAGTTATTTCTGAAAAAGCACCTACCCAGCAGCATGCAAGGCCTTCATTGGTTATTTTTAGCAATAGATTTTCAACAGCAGCACCTACATGATGTTTTATATATTTAGGAGCTCTCTCATCATACATTATATCAACTTTACTGGATTCAGAGCATACAATCACTACCCAGGGAGCTTTTTTTATCCACTCCTGCCTGCAGGCTTTTGCAATCTTAGCAATTTTTTCTTCATCCTCTATAAGAAGGTATTTTAAAATCTGAAGATTTCCTGGGGATGGTGCTGTATTTGCAGTTTCAATTAGCTCCATTATTTTTTCTATTTTTGGTTTTTTTAATCCAAAATTTCTATTTGATGCTCTTTTTCTTATTACACTGTCAAAATCCATTTTATTACTTTTTAGGAAGTTGCTTTATAGACTCTTATTTCAGTTCCTCCTTTGCCTTGTAATGATTTTAACCATTGTAAGATAATAATTAAAAGTGCTATGATGATAAATACTGGAAACCACTTTCCAATATCTGCAAATGCATTTTGCACAATTTCTGAAATATCAGTCATTTATTTAATAGTAAATTGCAGTATAAAAATATTAGGGTTAGGATGCTGTTGAGACAGACAGGGGAGGTACAGGTTCTGTGAATTTTGATACAAGGGTTTGATACCACGGTTGTTTATCAAGAGTTTTTTCTCTTAATGTTTTTATAAAAGGATGGTGTGCTATGGGTGTGTCTGAAGGAAGAGTTTCTATCATCTCTTCTATTGAGTCATTATAACGAGTTAATTTTCTAGGATCAGTAGAATCTTGGTCATCATAACTCCAGTCAGGCTTTTGATTAGGATGTTGATTTATGTTATAATGTCTCCAGGCATGTATTCTAACTCTTCCATGTGAGTCAACATGATACATATCTAGATATCTCATATCACCCTCTCTTTCTATTAGTAGAAGTTCTAATAAATTTAAATGCCCTTCTAAATCTTCTTCTTCATCTGGATTAAGTAAAGCAAGTTTTCCAGGGCATATGCCTATATCTAATTTTGGTAATTGAACATATAAAACTAGGGTGAATCTTTCTGGATTTTCTGTTGTAGTATCAAAATATTTTTTTGCACCTAATTGAAAAAAAGCACCATCTCCTGTAGCAGTTCTTGCTCTAATTCTTGTATTTCCTATGTTCTTTGTTTCAGGAGTTTCTTCATCATAGGATTGCAATAAAGAGTGTGTTAACACTGTTGTTTTAGAAAGTGAATGGAATATTTAAATATTTTGGAAAAGCGTCCCGGGAAGGACTCGAACCTCCGACTCTACGGTTAACAGCCGTATGCTCTACCAACTGAGCTACCGGGACTTATAAAAATTTTGGTAAATATGATATTTAAATTTATTTATTCTTTAACTCATTTTTAATAGGCTCATCCTTTCTCAGTTTTTTTCTTTTTCTCTGTTTTTCAGCTCTTGCATAGACATTCCCTTGTTTACTTCCCTGTATCAGAGATTTAACAGCCTGAATAGCATCTTCTATTTCTTCACAATCTCCTATAATTCCAATTTTATTGTCTTTTAGTGAGATAGAGCATTTTGTAAGATCAGTTAAAGTTTTTAGAGTTTTTCCATGAGTTCCAATTATTCTTGCTCTGATTCTTTCTAAATCATGTCTTTTAGTTATTTTTTTTATATTTAAAATCTGCATAATTATTTCTTCTTTTTTTAATTTCAGAGCATCATCAATAGAAAAATTTAGATCAATAGCTTCAAGGATTTTTATTGCAATAAATTCTTTTTCAGTTAAACCTTCGACAAGAACAAGTTTTCCTTTGTTTTTTATTTTAATGTCTAGTTCTTTTTCAAGTTTGTTTTTATTTCCAAGAACTTTTTTTAGATTTTCAATATATATTTCCTGCATTTTAGAATTCAGAAGATATCTCTTTGAGATATCCTTTTCTTTTAAGCCAGTCAACTGCAGCAGGAGTGTATTTAAATATTATATCTCCTCTTTTATCTCCTTCAAACTCCCAGGGTCTTACAATAACAGTGTCTCCTGGTCTTATCCAGAGTCTTCTTCTTAAGGAGCCAGGTATTCTGCAGTTTCTTTCTTTATCATCAAGACATTTTACAATCATTCTATTTGCACCCACTCTTTGTTCAACTATTCCTAAGACCTCATTGTTTTTTGGTGTTTTTACTCTCACTGGTTGATCTGAATTGTTTTGTTTATTCTTATTGTTTTTTTTAGGTTTCATCTTTAATATGGAATTAATGAGAAAATTGTGTTTATAAGGTTTGGGATTACATCAATCCCAGAGCAATAGGAACATCCTGAATTTTTATAATTCCATGTTCTTCAATGATTCCTGATTCTAGAGCGCATTCAACTGATTGTTTTCCAACAATGTTAAAAGTTGCATCTTCCTTATCCAGGTCTTTTAAAATTTCTATTATTTCCTGTTTTGTTTTTTTCTCTACTCTGAAGAAATTTTCTTTTATATCTATTTGTTTTATTC
>WJLK01000022.1 GCA_014728565.1 Candidatus Pacearchaeota archaeon | reverse complement strand
TCCTTGCTGTCTTTAATCTCTGGTCTGCCAAAAGTTATACGCGCCTGTTTATTATCAAAAACTGTAAACCTTGGGGGGAATTCCCCGAATTTTCTGTTCCAGTATCTTATTTTGCATCCTATTTTTTTCCATTCAATTGCTCTTTTTTTTGTTTCATCATCAATTACTCCTATTATACGCACATCAACTCCTTTTTTAACAGAAACTTGTAATTGCCTTAATCCTTTTGCCCACAACCTCCATCTTCCCTGAACTCCAAAGATTTCTTTTTTAACTTTAGGATTATTTTCTGCAAGTTGATCCATGATTGCTTGTTGGCTTTTTATTAAAGAAAAAATAAACCCTGTATCTAAATTTTGTTTTATTTTTTTAGAATTTTCTTTTAAAGATCTTAGTAAATCTTCTTTTTGTTTAATCTTGTTTTCAATAAGAGTTTCCAGATTTGCTAGTTTGTATTTTTTTGGCTCAGAAGGAATTTGAGAAATAATACCAAGCCCAGTGAATTTCCTCAAGATATTATAAAGTTTATTTTGAGGAACCTGAGAATCAATATAAATTTGTTTAGGTGTTGCTGCTCCTAATTTCAAAAGAGAAACGATTGCTTTAGATTCATATTCTGTGAAATCTATTGATCTGAAAAATCCAAGTTTATTCATACTCTTGTACTCTAACAGTACTTGAATTATAAATATTATTCAAAATAAAAACATATATGAAAAAATATCCTTTCACAGACCAGGGAAGAACAAGCGCTTATTTAAGAGCATTATCAGAGTGGTTTGAGAAAATTAAAGATCCTGCAGATCATTATGAGGTGTTAACGAATTTAGGTACTTTCCCTACTAACACTTGGGACCATATATTATTAATCTTAAATCACGAATCATTATACTGGTTTATGTCCTATGGGAGGATAACTGGAAAAGCTCAGGTTTTTTGTGAGGATGAATCTGTAGCTGGATTTCCTGCAAGAGTTATAGGATATGAAGAGAGAAAAGCCCGTCTTGGAGATAGTCCTTTCAACACTAATGAAACACCTCTTAAAATACTAACAAGATGTCATGAAAAAAAGAAATATCCTCGTGGCTGTTATTATACTGAACCTCTTTTTCCTTATGTGCTTCTAGACCCTGATGAGGAGACTGGACCTCACTACATCTTTCTGCCACACATCAGCAGTGTTGATGAATTCAAAAGATTCTTAGGATGGTTTTCAAGTAAGCCTGAAGAATTAGAAAAAAAATTAGATAGGTACTATGGTGCTTTAAAAAGAAAATGAAAAACATAATAAAAATAAACTTCAGAATTGCAGTAAAGGCATTTATTATTAAAAACAATAAGTTGTTTGTTATGAAGAGGGCAAAAGACGACATCCAGAGTCCTGGAATATGGGAGATTCCGGGTGGAAGATTAGAACTTGGAGAGGATCCTGTAATTGGGTTAATGAGAGAGATTAGAGAGGAAACAGGAATGTATATAGAAGTTCTCTATCCTTTAAGTGTAAGGCATTTTAAAAGAGATGATGAACAGGTGATTACAATGCTTATTTTTCTCTGTAAGCCTAAAAGAGGAGGCTTACTAAAACTAAGTGAGGAGCATTCTGAATATTTATGGATAGATTTAAAAAAAGAAAAAAAGAGACTTTCAAAATTCTTCTGGCAGGAAGTTGAAATTTTTCATGAATTAAATTTAGAGAAATTGTTGAGATGAGTCATAATAAAGATAAAAAAGAATTTATAATGAAATTTGTAAAAAAACAGAGAAAGAAGTTAAGAAGAAAAAGGTGGAAAAGAATGTTCTGGGAGTTTTTAGAAGGAGAAAAAACTCCTGAAAAACCAAGAGCTTCTGTAAGAGGTTGGATTATTTCTGCCAGAAAAAGAGGCATTTCTTTAGATCTTCTAGATAGTGATAAAACAGCAGATATGGAAAGACTTCAAAAGATGAGGAGTTCAATTCCTGTTTATGACAGTTACTGTTGTGATTATTCTGAGTTTAGTAGATGGAACAGGGATTTGATGAGATTTTTAAAAAAATATGGAGGGTTTGTTGTAAGAGCTATACCTATTCCAGAGAGAACAGATCTTCCAAGAAGACCTATTACTGGAATGCTCTCTTATTCAGATTGCAGATGGTTTTTAGAAAGAGAAGAAATCGTTCAGAAAAATAAGAGAAATTACAGAGTTGTTGTTTCTGAGTGGGAGCCTGAGGAATATGCAGGAATATTAATTCTAGGAGCAGATTCAGGAAAAAGAGTTACAGGAGAACAACCCAGAAGGCTTATAAGAGGAGAAATTGGAAAAAATTTAACAAGATTATCCTTTGGATGGGAAATTCCTCTAGCTGGTTTTGAAATTGATAGAGGTAAGACAGGGAGAATTGAGGATAAGACTAAATGGAATTCTTCTGATAATCATGCAAGAGAACTTCTCTGGAGAGCTTACAAATTTGTCTGCAATGATGATGGTTTTAGTCCTTATCTTGATAAGCCAAGTTATTTTGAATTTGTAGTTACCTGTTATGGTGAAAAAATAAGATTTGTTGATTATAAAGATGTTAGAGGATATCTTAGTTAGCTAATCCAAATTTTTCAGTTGCTTTTTTAATTGCAGACTCGGGGTCAAGACCTTCTTCATGAGTTAAAAAATCTGCATATTCTATGATTGCCCAATTTTGTTCAACAGTTCCTCCTCTTTCTCTGGAAAGTTCTTCTGCTTGATCATAAACAGCAGCTCTTATTTGACTTCCATGATTAACCAGTTCTACAAAATCCTCTGTTGGAGGAATAACCTGAAAACCTGAATACTGTATTAATCTATCTATCAACACGTCTAATCTCTGTTTATTAAGACTTGCTCCTAATATTAAACCAAGATTAGAACTGCTAGTCTTGTCAAGAGTTAAATCAACAGGGGGTTCAAAAAAAAAGAAATGCAAACCTCTTGACCTAAAAGAATTTGGCATTACAAGGGCTGTTTCACAATCTTGCTGATAACTTGTGATATTCTCTTCAACATACCCTAAAGAAAATGGAAAAATTCCTAGAACTCCGTTTAGTGTCAATTCCTTATGTCTTATTTCTAACTGATTATTGTAAACTTCTGAATCCATTTTAGAACCTCTTTAAATGCGCGGGCCGGGATTTGAACCCGGGTCGACTGGTTGGAAGCCAGTAATTCTACCACTGAACTACCCACGCATAATATCCTTAATTCTTGGTAATTCTTTAGGTTTATTAAAGTTACTAATGCTCCTGGCAGGACTTGAACCTGCGACCCCGTCCTTAGGAGGGACGTGCTCTAATCCAAACTGAGCTACAGGAGCATAGATAAATTTAAAAGAATTAAGCTGTTTAAAAAACCTATGTATCTGATTGAAAATTAAAAAAAAATCAAAATGATAGTTAAAATTTTAGGTTTGATTGATATTGTTGTAGGGATAAGCTTCTGGTTATTTGGAATTTTTCATTTAAAAATTCTAGCAGGTTTTATTTTAATAATGGGTTTATTTTTACTAGCCAAAGGTATAGCTTTTGCAGCTCAGTTAAGTATTGCTAGTATTCTTGACATAGCATCGGCATTTTTAATAGCATCTGCAACCTATACAACTTTTCCAAATATTGTTATAATAATTATAAGTTTATTTTTAATTCAGAAAGGTGTTTTTAGTATAATTGTTTAAGCTATTCTCTGTTCATAAGAGAGGGTGATACTGGGATGTAGATAACCAGCTGGATGTCTTTCTACAGATTCAACAAGTTGTTCAAACCTAATTTCATCATCGTTTCTCCAAGCATTCCCTTGATATAATCTTGAAAAACTGCGCAATTTTCTTTGTTCCCTTATCAAAACCTGTTCTTCTGGTGTTGGATCTTCACAACCTGTTAAAACAACATGCTGTCCAAGAGAAATATCTTCAGACTGTTCTTCAGTTACAGAAACAACTGAAAAGGAAAATTTTCTTCCGTTAAAACAAGTTTCAACAGATCTGGTTCTTGAAATCATATTTTAAAAAGAAATTTTAAATTTTTAATTATTTGTCTTTTTTATTGATTTTTTTAGAGAATAACTCATCAAATGAAACAGTTATGAATTCTGGATTTTTTATTTTCAATTTGTCAGTAATAATTTTTTTGTTTAAATCCTTTCCCTCAATAATAAGAAAGTCTCCTAGATTATTAATTAGGTTTATATTTATTTTATACTTACCCAACTCAAAAAATCTTCTCTTTTTTTTAAGAATACATTTTATTCCGAATTTCATTGATAATTCTTTTTTTGTTTTCTTAGCTTCAGTAAGAGGTTTATACTTTATTATCTTAAACTTTCCGTTTTCAGATTTTAAACTTACAAGATAATCGCCTCTGTCGTCCTCAGTAATTTTTAAAACCTCTCCTTTTGGTTGTTTAAAATAAGTATCAATAGCATTGATTTCCCTAAGGAATTTCCCATCTAATTTAATTAAATTTTTCTCAAAATCACCAACATTACGAAGTCTTATTTTCAGCTCTTCTTTCATCTTAAAACTCAATAAATTTATGCAGGGGGGAGGATTCGAACCCCCGAAGGCACTAAGCCACAGGATCTTGAGTCCTGCGCATTTGACCACTTTGCTACCCCTGCTTATAAAAAAAGGTAATAATAAGAGGTATAAAAAGCTTTATAAACTCTTTATTTTAGTATAAATTGAAGACGGCCATAGTAGTCTGGTCACACCTGTTCCGATTCCCAACACAGAAGTTAAGCAGGCTACGTCATGGGTGTTAGTTTCAGAAATGAAGTGAAGTCCTGATGCTGTCTTCACCTATTATTTATTGTGATTCTTTATTGCTTCTTTTAAAACATCTAATTTTTTTCTTCCTTTGTTTTTTCCATGTGTAACATACGCTTTCTCAAACAAACCTAGTTTTTTAAAAAGAATTAAATTTTCTTTGTTTTTGTGTAAATAAAGTTTATACATATGTCCTGTGTATTCCCTATATTTACAGATTCTGAACTTAAAACCAAATTCATTTAATAAAGTTCCTACTTGATAAATTATTTTCTTGCTTTTTGAATCACCCATTATTCTCCATTCTTTAGAGATAGAGCCTTCATCTTCAAAAAAGGCTTTTAAGAATTCTATTTTTATTTTAGATTTTCCATTCATTATTATGGTTGGTACCGTTATGTTTTGATTGCTTGTTGAATAAGATTCAAAATAGTTCATTAAATCTTCAAGCATTAATTTAGATCTAAAGATAACTCTCTTGTAGCCTACATTTTCTTCTATAAAGGCTGGTTTAAGACCATAGGCCTCATCCACGTCATCTATAAATTGTTTTACTAACTCATCCGAACCATTTACATACATGATTGTAGAATTATAATCTTTCGGATTTCTCCATACAGATCCATCAAATAAAAGATGTCCAATTACTCTTATTTTTGGACTTGTTAATCCCTTTTTTTGAGGTTTTATTCTCGCAGGAATACCTTTTACCTCTCTGTGATATCTTCCTTTCCCTTCTTTACTGAATTTAATATCTTTTGCGATTCTCCAAGCATGTTTTCTTGATATTCCAATTATCTTAGAAATTTCAGAATAAGAATAACCTTCTCTTCTCAATTTTTTTACTTTTGATTTGAATTTTACGTACCCTCCTTAATCTATGAATTATTAGGTATCTAATCTTTATAAATTTTTCGGTTCCTAAAAATTTATAAACAGGGCTCTCTTTAATAAATCATGAAACTCCAAAAAATTTTATCTAGAAGGTATAAAGGAAAAAATTATCACAAATATATCATAGTAATTCCGGAAGATGAAATCAATAAAGCAAAATTCAAACAAGGAGACGAGCTAAAAATAGAATCAAAAAAAGGAGAAGTCAGAATTAGAAAGGTTTAAAAATATACTTTTTCTCTCAAAATTAATTAAAACATAATCACCTATTAACAAAAAATGATAATTCCAATAAGATGCTTGACATGCGGGAAGCCAATTGGCCATTTATGGGAAGAATTCAAAAAAAGAACTAAAAAGGGCGAGGATGCTGGAAAAGTTCTTGATGAACTTAAATTAGAGAGATACTGCTGCAGGTCTGTTTTTCTAGGGCAGGTTGATACTCTTGAATTGGTTAATAAGTTCAAGAAGTTTTGATTTTATTTCTGCTAATATTGTAGAGTCCTGATATTTATTCGCATGCTATTTGTCATTACTCTTTTCATTCAATCCTCCTAAGGAATAAATTAATCCATATGCCAGGATTAATATATCTTTTGAGGGCTATTTCGGGTGTTTCTCC
>WJLK01000021.1 GCA_014728565.1 Candidatus Pacearchaeota archaeon | reverse complement strand
GGCAAAGATTATTTTGTTCATAAAACCGGCTTAGAGGAAGGAGTTTCAATATATGAAAGTGATTCTGTTGAATTTGAAGTTGAGCAAGGAGACAGAGGTCCAAAAGCTGTAAAAGTTTGTAAAATAAGCTAATAGTTGTATTTGCAAATAAAATTTCTAACTTGTGTAAAAATTTTGATGCATTTTAGTGAGTTTTTACTTTCTTACTAATAAGAATCCGAAAAGCTATTAAAGATTGTTTTTTATTAGTTATTATTAAAAAAGAGAAAATGGCACTATCATCTTTGTTGCAAAAATTGCTTTTTGTTAATCAGTATAATGTTAAAAATGGCAGAATTGAGATTCTGGGAACTCCATTTATAATGCTTGATGCTTCTGATATTCTTGTTCTACAAGAAATTGATAAAACAAAGATGTATAATTCTGTTAAAAAAAGCTCAAGAAGTAACATGAAAAAAATAGTCCAGCATGCTCAGGTTTATAAGAATATAAAAGGACAAAGTTTGATGAATATTGCAAATTTAAGTAAAAAAATAGCAAAGTCTGATGAAGGAATGATAAAGACTCTGCAGGATTTTTTTGATGTTTATGGTCTTGGAAAACTAGAGATAATTGATTTAAATAATCAGGAAAAATCAGCTATGATCAGAATAGAGAAAAGCACTCTTGCATCAGAACAGTTAAAGATAAAAAAAACAGGAAAATGCGTATGCACACTGACTGCTGCTCTTTTAGCAGGTATTTTTTCTTATATATTTGATAAAGATGTTGATTGTGTGGAAAAAACATGTCTGGCCAAAGGTGATGAGGCCTGTGATTTTGAGGTTAGTTGAGATTAAATTTTTCCATTTGTTTTTATGGCAAAAGAGAGAGTTGCAATTTTTATTGATGGAAGTAATCTGTATAATAATCTAAAGAGATATAAAATTAAAACTATTTTTGAGAATCTTATCAGAAACCTAGAAAATAGGAGGGAAATTGTAGATATCTATTATTATACTGCACTATTAGACAAAGAATATGATTCAGAAGCATATGAAAAACACAACAAATTCCTTGAAAAAATAAAACTTATCCCTAATCTTCATGTTACTCTTTGCAATTTAAGAAAAATAACTTTAAAAGACGGATCTGTAGAGTTTTTTATTAAAGGTGATGATGTTAATTTAGCAACAGACTTAATTAAAGGTTCATTTAAAGATTTATATGATGTGGCAATTATTGTTTCAGGTGATGAAGACTTTCTCCCTGCAATTAAGGTTGTTCAAGAAAACAACAAAAAAGTCATAAATGCATTTTTTCCAAAAAGTTCTTCATATTTACTTAGAAACTGCTGTGATAGTTCAATCAATTTAAAGAAAGCACTATTACAAAAAAAGAAGTCCTAATATGAGTGCATATCAGGACAGTTATTAGAATTATATAAGCTTCAAACTTTAAAAAACCTTTGGTTATGAACAATTATTTAAAATCCAATATGCATAACAACCCACTCATCTATGCTTTTTTCTCTTATAGTTTTTCATCTAAAAAATTTTTTGATATCTTGTATTTCTTCTCTGCTTCTCCATTTAGAGGTATAACCTTTTTTGCTTACAAAAATTCCTCTATCAAATTCAGTTTTTTCTAAATCTGGTTCTCCAGTCATCTCAGAGATAGAAGAGTATAAATCAATTCCCCAGTTTTTTAATGCTTCCTGTCTAAAAAAAGAGATTATAATCTCTCCATGATATTTTTCAGCAATTTTTTTCATTTCTTCCAGTACTTTTTTCCAGTCACCCTCAATAGTCTCCAAGGTATTCTGGACTAGCATTAAAACAGGATTTTTAATATCTTCTTTTTCTAGAATTTCTGATAATTTAGTTATATCTCCCTGAATAACCTTAGTATTTTTAAATTCTGATGACCTCTTCTTAAGTTCTGAAAGCATATCTTTGAATGATTTCTAATTCAGCATCCATATGTTTTTTTAGAATCAGATGAGGTTTTGTTTCAGTAACTTCTATATATTTTTCACCAGTATATTTTCTCATGATAATACATAATCTGAATATTTAAAGAATTTTCCACTACTCCATAATATTTAAATATAGCTATTTGTTAGTTATAGTATGAAAACGAGGTCTATTCCAGAAGACAGATGTCCTACAGGCATTCCAGGTTTTGATGAACTATGCCAGGGTGGATTTGTCAGAAACAGTATTAACTCTGTTTTTGGAGGTCCTGGAGCTGGAAAGACAACTTTTCTTTTGCAGTTTTTATGGAATGGTGTTAATAAATTCAATGAAAATGGTCTGCATATAAGTTTTGAATCTCATGATGAGGATATCTTTCTTGATGCTTTTACTTTTGGATGGGATTTTATTAAACTTGATAAAGCAGGGAAATGCAAGTTCATAAGAGTCTCTCCTAAAATAACAATCAGAGGGCTTAAAGACCAGCTTGCAGAATTAGTATTAAAAGGAGATATTAGGAGAGTCTGCATTGATCCAGTAAGTATATTATCATTATATTTAAAAGATGAGTCAATGATAAGAAGGGTTGTTTTTGACCTTACAACTATGTTAAAAAGATTTAATATAACCACACTGATTGCTGACGAGACAGTGGAGGGAAGTGTTGAAAATTTCTCAATGGGAAGTGATGAGCCGAGAACCCAGTCTATGAAATTTTTATCTGATGGTTTGATTAACCTCTACAGCTCTGGATTAGGTGGAGAGAGTGACAGAGCAATAAGAATTGCAAAAATGAGGAGAACCAATCATGTGAGAGGTCCTGTTCCTTTTGAGATAAAAAAGAATGGAATTGCAGTATTGAAGAAAAAAATAACTTCATAAATACTTTAAAATGTGTGCAGAAAACAGATGCGTTACAGGAATTCCTGGTTTTGATGAACTCTGCCAGGGAGGTTTTGTTAAAGGCAGTGTAAATGCCTTACTTGGAGGTCCTGGAGCTGGTAAAACTACTTTTTTATTACAATATCTTTATAATGGAGTTATGAAATTTAATGAAAACGGATTATATCTTAGCTTTGAACCAGATGTCAGTGATATCTTTCTTGATGCTTTTACTTTTGGATGGGATCTTCAGTCTCTGGATTCCAAAGGAAAGATAAAGTTTGTTAAAATTTCTCCAAAAATAACCTTGAAAGCATTTAAGGATGAGATTATGAAACTTGTTTCTCAGAATGACGCCAGAAGAATCTGTATTGATCCTATAAGTGTTCTTTCACTGAATCTTGAAAGAGAGTCAAGAATAAGAAGTTATATTTTTGATTTAGCATCTCTTTTAAAAAGATTAAATGCAACTATTATTATGGCTGATGAGACAGTTGAAGGAAATGTTGAGAACTTTGGAACTGGATTTGAGGATGTAAGGACAAGGTCTGTAAAATACCTATCTGATGGTCTTGTAAATTTATACAGCTCTGGATTAGGGGGGGAGAGTGACAGAGCAATAAGAATTGCAAAAATGAGGAGAACTAATCATGTGAGAGGTCCTGTTCCTTTTGAAATAAATAATCGGGGCATTAGTATTAAAAAGAGGAAGTTATAGTCACTTTCTCCTGAATAACCTGGGAACAAATTCAACTCTATATCTAACAGGATCATCTGATTCCTCAAGATATTGTGGAAAATCACCTGGACAGCCAAGGGATACATACTCCTGTTTTGCAAAACCTGCAAATTGCCTGCATAGCCTGACTAAATCAGGAGTCTGTGATCTTGGATCAGAAAATCTCAGAACTAGAGTGAAATTAGGTTCTAACCCCACTCTCTCAATATCTCTATCTAAAGTCAGGACTCCTTTTCTGCCAACTCTCTTATCAGTAACAGTGTTCCACTCTCCATCATCACCAGGAACTAGCTGTCTTATTGCATAAAAAACACCTCCAGGACTTTGCTGAAGCAAAAAATATGGTTTTCCAGTAAAAGTTATTCTGTTGCCATTTCTAATGGCCATACTGTCATCATTCATTTTAATTAATCAGTAATATTTTTTTATAAAGATTTCTGTAATAAAAATTATATTTCTAATATCTCAATTTCATCTGTTTCTGTGTTGTAGGTTGCGAAACTTGAAGTAACTTGTTTTGAAAGTTTTCTTCCTGAAAGTGTTCCTGGATTCAATAATTGAGTTTTGTTAATTTTTGTTTTTTCAGGAATATGTGTATGACCATAACAAACTAAATCATATCTATTAGATTCTGCAACTGCTTTTGCAATTTCAGGAAAATGAGCAGCAGCTATTTTCTTGCTATCAATATTCAGTTCTGCAAAATTCCTGTAAAAATTAATATCCAATTTTTCTGCTCTAATCGGAGTTAGATAAGGATCTCCGATATTTCCAAAAATCAGATGAATCTCTCCCTGGAATTTTTTTAATTCATCAAGCATAAATGGTCCGCATAAATCTCCGCAATGAATCAAAACTTCACTATCTTTTATTAATTCAAGAGCTTTTCTTAAATTAGGAATATTATCATGCGTGTCTGAGATAATGGCGATTTTCATTTTGAAAGCTTTCTTACTGAGAAATTTAATTTTATAGAATTATTGGCTATAATTTTAATAGTTAAAAAACTGCCCTGAGGATTATTTTTTTAAACAATATATTTATAAGGTGTTCTTTTTTAAGGTTTTATGGATATGGCACCGTTATTAAAAGGAAAGGGTGTATGTAGTGGAATTGTAAAAGGACGAGCAAAGATTATTAAAGATTTAACTAAAATTCCTGAAATTGAAGAGGGTTGTATTCTTGTCATGCCATTTTTTACTCCAATAATAAGTTTATTTTTATCTAAAGCAAAAGGAATTGTAACTGATTTTGGAGGAGTCACATCTCATGCAGCAATAATTGCAAGAGAATTTAGTGTACCTTGTGTTGTTGGGACTGATAAAGCAAGCTCTAAAATTAAAGATAATCAAATTATCTGTATTGATGGTGAAAAAGGAGAGGTTTATGAAATTGAGAGTATTGAAGAAGATAAATCTAAACAGAAAGAAGAAGTTGATGAAATTTCTAAATTAGAAAACTTTTTAGAATCTTTTATTAATTCGGTTTTGATTACAACAAAAGGTTCTTACGGAGGAAAATGGCCCATGCCATATTTTAATAGTTTGGATGTAGGAAGTATGATTTCATGGTATTGGGCTGATTTTTATTTAGATACAATAGAAAGATTAAAAAAACAGAGAGTTAGTGCCCTGGATATATCAAAAAAAATAAAATACCCATCAGTTTTTTCAAGATCCCTTTATTCTAATATAGAACTGAAATATCAGGAATATCCTGCAGAAAAAATAAAAGAAATGAGTTCTTTTATCTCAAAAATAACTCATCCCTGTTACAAATCAGATCCTTTCTGTAAAGATATGACAAATATCCTTTGGGATAAGGAACAAATTCTAAAGAACTTCCAAAAAGAAAAGATAATACTTCTAAAGGATATAAAAGATAAAAAGCAAGTGATAAAATATAATGGATATCTGAGAGCGATCACAGAAATGCTTTATTTTTATTATGATAATTTAGGACACGAGATACACGGACCCTACAAATTAGATTCTGGAGAACTTCTTCTGATAAGAGAGTGGCATGATTTAAATCCTAATTATTTTAATTTTCCAAGAAATCTTTCTTATGATTTTATAAGGGTTTATGAAACATATAAACCTCAAACAGATATAAAAATTGATATTTCCAATAGACTTTACATGGCTTCAAAAATAGAGGATTGTTTATTGGGATTTTATTTTGAATCTTCTGGAAAAATATTTGATACTGATGAAACATTTACACTTATAAATCAGATAAAAAAAACCTGCGAAGAGGGAGTTAAGGAGATAACTTCTATTTCCCAATCACAGATGTTAGAAAAAGTTGTTTATATGCATTTTTATTTATTAAAACAACTTACAGATATTTTAGGAATATCATGTAATCCTACTAAAAATTGTATAGATAGAATTTCTAAAGGAATAACTGAAAAAGATAAGCATCTTTTTAGATCACTTATAAAAATAAAATTAGATGTAAATAAAATCAGAGAGCTTTTTGACTATAGACTAAAACTTCCAAGAGAATTCTATGAATAATTTAAAAATAATTGGAATTGATGGAATTGATGGGACTGGAAAAACTTCTTTAATAGGTAAGCTTGTTTCAGATAATGAATGTTTTGTATTGACTACTCGCAGAAACCCTTCTTCTCCATATGTTAATGAAATGTATAGAGTAATTCATACATTTAAACAGGATTTCACTGCTCTGAGCCTTTTTGTAGAAGATCTTTTTTTTAGATATGAACAATTGACTTCTGACAAAATTGCTCTAGCTGATAGAACTTTCATAAGTGCAATGGTTTTTTATAAATCAATTTCAGAATTATCTAGAATATCTGATGATAATCTTTATGAAAGAATAAATGAAGGACTTTTAAAATATCCATCACAATTATCTATATTTCTTTTAGCCAGTGTTGAAAGGGCAAGAGAGAGAATTTCTAAAAGTGGTAGACCATTTGCTCCTGTAGAAGAGGTGCCTTTTCTAACTTCATGTGACAGGCATTTTAGAGAATTTAATATAGCTGGAGATTTTTTGGCTGTAGAAACAGATGATTTAGATGAGAATGAGGTTTATGAAAAAGTTCATAAAAAAATCATAGAGTCAGGGTTAGATCATCTACGATAATTAGAGAAGGGTCTCTATGAACTAACCTTCCAGATGCCTTAACAAAATCTCCTTCTTCCAATATATAACGTTTTCCTTTTTGAAATTTCCTCCTTAATAACACTAAGGAATATCTATCTCTATTTTCAATATCATAAAAAACGGTGTGGTGTCCTGAAAAAGAACTATCTATAACTCTTCCATCAACCGTTATTTGTTCTAAGCAATTAGGATTAAATAATCTCTCAAATACAGGATTTTGTCTTGCATCAAAAAAAGTGACCCTTCTGGATTGAAACTCTAATCCTGAAAGTTTACGATAACATATTTTTTTAGACTTTTCATTAGTAAACCCATATTCATTAGAATGTCTAGAAACCTCATGCATAAAAACATCTTCATTAATTTTTAAACCAAATTCTTCAAGATTTTCTCTTAATCCTGACATAACTCTTTCATAATCATAAAAAACATATATATCGATATCAGATGTTGCTGAACTTAACCCTACATTGGTGGATCCTACCTCTGAAAATCTTGAATCAGGAAATGTTTTTAATAGTCTCTCTAAAAGTTTGTTATTACTGGAATGGTATTTCAATGTATCTTCTCCTCTTAACAAAGCAAGGATATTATCAATTGAAATAAACTGTTGGGGAATGGGAAATCCATTTAAAAGACGCACAAGAGCCTCTTCTTCTCTTTCATAAGGGAATCTATATTTCCCCTGCATTTTCTCAGGAACAGATATGTGTTGTTTTGGCAAAATGCATCTACGCTCACCTTGTTCATCTCTTATAAATCGAAGTTCTCCAGGAAGAAGATTTCCATTTAAAACCATCCCCCATAAATAAAAGATACCTAGTGTATCATTTATGGGAAAGATTACAGCATCTCCAGAATCAAATCTTTCATCAAATTCAACATTCTTCACCTGAATCATCAGTTATACTTCATAATAGCAAACATTATAAATTTATTGATTATAGTTAACCTATGAAAAATGAAGGGGTTGATTTGCATATACATTCTATCTATTCTGATGGAACTTTTTTTCCTAAGGAAATCCTAAATCTAGCTTTAAAAAAAGGGTTGAAATTTTTTTCTATAACTGATCATAATTGTATTGGTTTTTATTTTAGATATCCTAGATTCATTCCAGGAATAGAAATAAGCATAGAAGATATTTTTAATGAAAAGCCTGTAAAGGGACTGGAAATTTTAGGATATGGATTTGATACAACTAAGATGAAAGACAAAATAAAACCATTTCAAAAAAATAAGATGGATAATATAAAAAAATGTATAGATAATTTCAACAAATTTGATTTTCAGAGCAATTTGTTTAGCTTAAAATCTTTTAAAGAAGCAAAAATCAGGGATTTTTTTGAATTTAGATGTAAAAGAAAATTATCAGAACAGGAATTCAGGGATCTTCTAGAGAATAGTGCTCCGACAAAAATCGATCTTGCAGAGTTTTTATATAGTAAATTTTTTGATTTTAATCCAGAAACATGGAAAATTCATGGTAATTTGCCTTTTTTATTTAAAAGAGAATTTTCAGATACAATATTCAGGACAGAAGAAAGTAAAAAAATGACTTTCAGAGATGCCATAGGTTTAGTAAAAGAATCTGAAGGAACTGCAGTTTTAGCTCATCCTGCTATGTGTAATCTATTTGCAAAAAAATGGTTTAAACAAAAATCTGAAGGAGTGGATCCATTTGAATTTATTAAAAATCTAAAAGAAAATTATGGGCTTGATGGAGTTGAGTTATATAATTATGGGGGTGTTTTAAAATACTCAAAACCTTCTGTTGAATTAATAAACCTGTATTTTAAGGATGTTTCTAAAAGATTAAATCTTGTAAACACATTTGGTTCTGATTGTCATGGAGATAAGTGGTGGGGATTCCAACTAGGTTCTTTTAATTCAGATATAAAAGAAATACAAAAATTTCTTAATTATGTTTATAAAAATACCTAGACTTTCCTATTTTTATTTATAAACCTCCTCAAATCTACACAGGCGATTTGTCTTATCCTCAACTTCTACAATCTCTTTAACGAGATTGTAGTTTGATTCATCTCTCAAATATTCACAGCATTCCCCAATAGTCATAG
>WJLK01000020.1 GCA_014728565.1 Candidatus Pacearchaeota archaeon | reverse complement strand
TTAAGATAGAAAACCCCTTATTAATGGAATTAATAATCGGATTCCATCTCGGAATTAGATTAGATTTCATTGTGTTCACCTCCTCTTTACTTAGTTAAATGAGGTGAACCTCCTTTAAAGAATTATTTTTTAGACACGCTCGGGTCAGAAGATATTCCTTTCAACTGCATAAAAATCAATAGGTGTTTTTGGATCTGATCCAGGTATAAAGATTGTTGATGCTGTTGTGATTCTCCTTGGGTTTGTAGTTTTTATTATAAAATCATAAAGAGAATTTATAGCAGTTCCAGTAGAAGCATCTTCCCCATAAACAAGAATATTTCTTCTATTAAGATATCTATTTAAAAATTCTCTTTCATCTCTTAGTGGTCTTGGATGACTGTCTCTTTTTGAGTCCTGAGCATTTCTTATTGCAACAATTCCTGAATCAAAAGCTGCAGCTATCATTAACCCTGGTCTGTATGCATCATGACCATCTAAGGCTATATAATCTATTCTTAAATCAGCTTTTTTCATTTTTCTTATTAATTCTTTTACTAAAGCAGGATCAAATGCTGCCCAGGAAATAGGATCAGCTTTTTCTACAACTTCCTGTCTGAGCATTGCCTCTGAAAATTCTATTTCTTCTAAATATTCTCTTGCCTGTTTTAGTTTACCTTTATATAAACTTAGACAAAAATCTTCTGCTAAATGCTTTGTATCAAGGACATTTGCTCCAGTTGAAAGTCCATAATCAATAATTCCACTTAATAATCTATTTGCATAGAGAAAAAAATCCAAATTCCTATCTCTCCTAGTTTTTCCAAATGCATCATCTAGAGTAGTTAAGACTTCTCCTAAATCTCCAGAAAATTCCATGAATTTTCCAGAGTTTTCTCTATCAAAACCAATAATTCCTTTTTGTTTTAATCTTTCTACCTTTCTCAATAGTGTTGGTTTTCTTCTTCTTTTCATTGTATTCTTTATATCAGTAGGTATTTTCAGTATAAAATTCTTTATAATATAGTATTTAAGGCTTTCTTAAATTTTAAATAACTTTATTTATTGTCTTTTCTATGAGATATCTGACAAGAGAGGAAATTGCAAGTCTTGATGATTTAGTTATTAATAAATATGGAATTCAAACTGAGAAGTTAATGGAAAATGCAGGCAGTAGTGTTGCTAGATTTGTTAAGGGGTTTGATCCTAGAAAAGTTATAATATTGTACGGAAAGGGTAATAATGGAGGTGATGGATTAGTAGCTGCAAGGCATCTTAGTAGTTATGGAGTTAATGTTAAGATAATTCCTGCAAGTGATGATTTAAATGAGACCAGTAAGAAGGAAATGGAAATCCTGAGAAAAATAGGAGTTATTCCAGAAAAAGATTTTAATTGCGAATCTGGGAATATTATAGTTGATGCTTTGCTGGGTTATAATCTTCAGGGAGTTCCAAGAGAGGAATTTGCACTTCTTATTGATAGAGCAAATAGTATGAAGAAGATTAAAAATGTTAAAATAATCAGTGTTGATATTCCAAGTGGAATAGACTCTCAGACAGGAGAGAGATTCAATCCTTGTATAGAGGCAGATTATGTTTTGGCATTGGGAATGCCAAAAAAAGGAACAAAAGATTTTAATCAGTATCTTGCAAATATTGGAATTCCTAAAAAAATTTACGAGGAACTTGGAATAAAGGAGAGTTATTTCAGAGAGGATGATGTTGTTAAAATTATTTGATAGATTTGTAAAATCTTCTTCTGAATAGTTTCTATTTGTTTTATATTGTTAGAAATAATAATGTTTTAAAAGAAGAGAATTCTAATTATAGTAATAAAAAAGTTGAAAGAATGGTTTTATTTCCTTTTAATAGAAGAGAGAAAAATAAACAAAGGGTTTGGGGTTCTGTTCTATCTTTAGGCGGTCTTTTATTAGTTGCTGTTGGAGTATTAACAGTTAATATAACTCCAATTTTTTTGGAAATTAACATTATAACATTGATTGGTATTGTTTCTTTTTTAATAGGAATAGTTTACTTAACAGATACTCTTGATTAAAAAATGAATAGTTATGGCAAAAGCAAAAATATTTTAGATTTAAAACATAATGCAGCTCTTAATTTTCTTAATATATTTATAATATTGGCGGTAACCTCATTTATAACTGCTTTTATTGGAACTAGAGATTATGGTTTTTGGACATTTAATAATATTTTCGGATTGTCTCTGATTGTTCTTTTAGTTATAATGGTTTCATTAATGGCTTTTATTTTTTATTCAAAGGAAATTATTGATAGAATAAATAAATTGAAAACTAAAATTTAAATACATGAAATTTAAAATTTTATATGGAAATTTACTTTATTACTGGTAATGAGAATAAATTCAGAGAATTTCAGTATTTTATTCCTGATTTAAAAAGATTAGAAATAGATCTGCCTGAAATTCAGTCAGTTAATCCTGAAGAAATAATAAAGGAAAAGATAAAAGCAGCACTGGTTCATAAAAAAGCAGGAATTATTGTAGAGGACACTTCTTTGTTTTTAGAGTGTTTAAAAGGATTACCAGGACCTTTAATCAAGTGGTTTATGGAAACAATTGGATTAGAGGGAATTTATGAATTAGCTGAAAAACATGATAATTTTAATGCTCAGGCCAAGGTTGTTATTGGTTATTCTGATGGAGAAAATATTAAATTTTTTGAAGGGACAGTGAGAGGAAAGATAGTTAAGCCAAAAGTAAAATCAGATTTTGGATGGGATTCTATTTTTAAGCCAGATGGCTTTGATAAAAGTTTTGCAGAGATGAGTAATGAAGAAAAAAACAACATAAGCATGAGAAAAATTGCATTAGAAAAATTAAGGGATTTTTTGGAGTCATAACCACTTAACTTTTAAAAAATGAGTTGAGCATGAAAAACATGGATCATAAGCACGAATTAGTTTTTCAACTTCATCTATAATCTGGCTTTTGGATTTATTTTTTTTCAATGCCTGATTAACTATTGTTGTGATGTCATGTTCCATCATGTTCAGATTTTGGGTTGTTGGAGGAATTATATTGCAGTAGGTAATTTTCCCTTGCGAGTTTATTTTATACTCGTGGAACAGTGTTCCACGAGGTGCTTCAGCTGCTGAAACACCATGACCTTGTTTTACTTTTATATTAGGAGATTCAGATTTTGGTTTAAAATTATCAATCATATTAATTGCTTTGTTTGTTAAATGCAGTAATTCCAGGGCCTGAGCAACATTATTGTGGTAGGGATTTTTAAAAGGAAGTTTAATTCCTTCTAAATGAGATTTTGTTTCACTATCTAATCTATCATGATTTTTATTAATTCTTGCTATTGCACCAAGATGATAGGGCTTGTTATTCTGTAATACAAACTTGCTTGTTGCATATTCCTTGATGTTTTCTTTCAGATGTTTCTTGTAATCATCATCTTCTATTAATCCAGAAACAGAGGTTATTTTTCCTGAAATAGAAGCATAGTCAGTATTATCTCTTAGACATAGATAATCAG
>WJLK01000019.1 GCA_014728565.1 Candidatus Pacearchaeota archaeon | reverse complement strand
CAAAAGGTTAAAAAAGAACTAAAGACAACTTGGGAAAAAGAATATGAAAAATCATTAAAAGATTGTAAAAAAATGGAAGATTTTGAGTTTTTTAAAGAATCTTTTGAATTTGTCATAAAAAATACTAAAAAATTTGAGGAAATGTGGATACCTAAACTTAACGATGAATATGAAAAATACTTAAAAAAGAAAGAATATGGAACTAATAGGTATATAGGATAAAAAGGTGTAAAAAATGAGATTACTTGACTTGCCTAATGATATTAGAAAAAAGGTAATTGAAAAATTTGTAAAGAACATATCACTTACTGATATACAAGAGTGGCTTAAGCAAGAAGGATATGATTATCATTATAATTCAATTATTAATTACAAGAAGGAAATTATGTATGCTATTGAGAAAAACAAGGAACTTACTGAATCAATTGAGAAATTTACTGTCAAAAAATGGCAGAACGTAATGAATCAACTATCAAAGATAATGGAAGAACTAAATGAGTCAAAAGAAAGAGCAAAGAAAAAGGGCAATGAAAGGGAATTCATTAAGGCAGTAAATGCACAGTTAAGGGGCTTATCCCTAATTGGTAAAAAACTTGGAATGTTCAAGAACATATTTCAAAAACACGAATATAATGTTCAGGGAAACATTAACATAGTTAAGGAACTTAAACAACAAATGCTTTCCATTGGAAAACTTCATAAGGATAAAGTCATAATAGATAAACCAGAGATAGTTGAGTGGTTTAAGAAAAAAAAGAAAAAAATTGAGGTAGAAACGTGAAGAGAATACAAATACCTAAAAAAAGACTTGTTGATATAGGTGTTGGCTTTACAGAAATTAAAAAAGGCAATAAGGCTAATGTCTATTACAAAAATGAATATCTTGGAACTGTAATAATAGAAGCCTGTTTTAAAAACAAAATACAAATTAAGGTAGTAGAAAGAAGGGGAGCACAAAGCAGTGATTTTTTTCTTGATGGAAAATTTCCAATGGACTGCATTGGATATAATAGAAAATACGATGCTGAACTTGTTGCAAGAAAAATGGGCTGTGATGACAAGGCTTTTGGTGATAATCATAAGGAATTATTTAAATGGATTGAAAGAAAAAAAGATGTAAGTGATGAAACCATCATTTATGTATATTATTGGAGGTGGATTAAAATGACTAAAAAAACTAAAAAACTTCCTAAACCTGTAATACCAAAAAAGATTGGACCGGTAAGGTGCAGGTGTGGAAGATGGGATAAAAACTTTGTAGATGAGATTTACATATGGAAGATTAAAGGAGATACAGTTTGGAATATTGAAATAGACAGGACAGGTGGATTGACTACTGAGGAATTAGAAGGAATAATAAACAGAATAAAAAAAGAATTAGTTAAAGTAAGCAAGTCAATAGGTGGTAAGTAATGGCACACTATACTTTTGCTGCTATAACTATTCCAAAGGAAGTTAATCCTAATGGAGTAGATATGGCTCAATATTTCTTAAACTGGTTTATGTGGACTAAACGCATCCAAATGACATGCAAAAATTGTGGGTATGTTCATCAGGGGCAGGCAGAATATACCAGAACTGGAAAAATTGGAATAAAAGAATTTCCTAAACTATGTCCAAAGTGTAATAAAAAACCTAATTGGAAAGGGAGATATCAGGATAAACTCGGACATAATTTAATACCGAGGGAAGTAAGATTTTTTGAGTTTGCTGTTCCAGAGGAAAAGGAAGATGTATTTCTACAAGATATGAGAACTTGGATAGGAGAGTTCTACGACTGCGATAGATATGGACAGAGAAAAACAACTATTCAGAAAATGCTTAATAAAGCTTATAAATTTGGAAAACCATTATTAGGAAAAGCAAGGAATGTTATAACTCCAATAGATATGAAATCTTATCCAATGAAAAAATATAACAAAAAAGAAAAAGATGCTATTTTGAAAGATGGAGTTTTTTCAAACGTATATGCAGGATTTAAGATAATAGATGGCTATGTTCCAGATTCTAAAACTAAAAGGGAAATAATATAGAGGGATAAAATGACGCACATAATTTGTATAATAGAAACATACACAGATATGAGGAAAAGTAATCAACAGCAAGGAACTTACCTTGGTGCGTTCCTTGACGATATAGAGAGAAGATTTGGACATGCTACTGACAAAAACTGGGGAGTAATGGTTAGGGAATTCAAATTGGTTGATTTCATAGTTCCAAGAGAAAAGAAAAAAGAATTTCTTGAATACCTAAAAAACTTTGAGCCGGAGTATTTAACTGCTGACAGATATGGACAAAGACTTCCATTTAACCAGAGTCTTGTTTTTAAAATGGCTATGAAGTATAATCCCATTGGAGTAGATATGACAAAAATAAAGCGTATGAAAATAGACGATTGTATTACAAGTGAAGGTGAGCCATGGTTTGTTTATGTTTATGTTTTGGGTGTGTTAGAAGATGGACAACATCCATATGGAAGTGGTAAAGAATTACTTTAGAAGAATTAATTAAAAAAATATGGGCATATTGTGTAGTTTATTTAGACAGGGGAAGTTTCTACTTTGAAAAAGTCAAATATTACATTTTATTAGTGGGGGCAGATGTTATTTATGACCAAATGTTTGATTTTTGGACTACTATTGTATTAGGCATAGTAGTATTTACTTTTTTTTTCATACTTGGAATGCTTGATGTAAAAGGACACATATCTGCCAAAATAGAGCAAATTTCAGTAAAATATATGAGTGTCTATGCAAAAAGAAACTATGAAGTTCAGGAGAAAATACTTAGGGAATTAAAAGAGATTAAAAGTATAATGATTAAAAATGAGAAAAATTAAATCAATGTTAGGAGATATGAGTTTAAATTCATTTAAACTACGCTGTGCTATGGATTTCATATTTTTTTTCACAAGAGTTTTAGGTTATGAAGCGAGTAATTTTCATAAGGACCTTGCCAAACACATCATAAGCAACAGATTTGTAGCATCAATATGCCCGAGAGGACATGGTAAAACTACTCTTGTTTCAATAAGTTATTCGTTATGGAGACTTTGGAAGGAAAAAAACATAAAAATATGTGTAGTAAGCCACTCAAAAGACCAATCTAAGACAATAATAAGTGAGATTACGAAACACCTAATGGAAAATGAATTTCTAAAACATCTCGTAATTAAGAGTTATAAAAGGAAAAGAGCACTATCGGCTGAGATGGTTCAGTTGAAAAATGGAAGTGAGGTTTTTATAAGACCTTTTTCAGACAGGATAAGGGGGGTTCATGTGGATTATTTCATTACAGATGATATTTTGAGAGAAGAGGGAACAAGCCAAAGGGCTATTAAAGAAAAGTTCTGGACAACTGTCTGGCCTTGTGTTCATACTAAAAAAGGACAATTGATACTTATCGGGACTCCAATTAACTTTAATGACTTATTTGTTGAAATTGAGGAAAAGTCAAGGGAAAAAGAAAATGTTTGGGCTTCAAAGAGATTTGAAGCAGTTAAGATAGACAAGCATGGGAATTGGGTTAAACCTCTCTGGCCTTCCAGATTTGATTTAAAAACACTTCGTATGATACAAAAATCAATGGGAACTCTTCGTTTTGCAAGAGAATACCTTTGCTCACCTCTCGCAGGTGGAACTTCCATATTCCCATGGACTCTTCTTGAATCAAATATTGAAGTAAAAAAAGAAATTAACTCACGAAGGACTGGAAAGGATTATTATCTTGGTGTAGATGTTGCTTCTGAACATGGAAAAGATTTTTCTGTTTTCTGTATTCTTGAAAGAGGAAAAGATGGTATAGGCAGAGTGGTTAAACTAATTAGGGACAACGCATTTAGTTCAGATGGAATTAAAGACGAAATTCATTATCTTGATGACATATTCCATTTTAAAACTATTTGTATAGAAAACGCTGGACTTTCAGTAGGTATAGTTAAAGATTTAGAAAAAGATGATAAAGTCAGACACAGGATTTTAAAGTATAATCCTCAATCCCCAAAACTTAAGGAAGAATTAATAAGCAATATAGAAGTTCAGTTAAAAAATGGAAATCTTAAATTATTAGATAATGAACATTTACTTAAGGAACTTCAGGCTTTTGTTCTTAAAATAAATGAAAGAACAGGAAGGGAGCAATATACAGGCATTGGGGTTCATGATGATACTGTCCTTGCTCTTGGTATGTCAGTAATGGCTATGTTAGATGACATGGGTAAGCTTTCAATTCAAATTGTATGATGATGTTTATATATCTTATCAAACAAGATATGCATGGCAGCAAGAAAGATTAAATTTATATTAAAAGTGATAAAAAATAAGGAAAAATCAAATAAATTTTAAAAAACAATAAAATTTTTAAGTAGAGAAAACCAATAAAATCTCATGAGTATCACGAGCAAATTTAGTAATTACTGGAATTCTAATCCAATGTTTAGAAGCGTGTTCATACCAACTACAGGAAGTTCTGTAATGCCTGTTAAAAAACCATTGATTAATGAACCTTATGTTTTTTCTCATCCAAATAGAGTAGTTAATACTCCTGTAATGGATGTAAAGCGTCCTGTTCCTTCAATATTATGGAATTACTGTCTTAGCACACCAGAGGTTTATCAACCTATTCAGGCTATCATAGAAGATATACTTTCAGATGGATGGAGAATTGTTGGAACAAGAAATAAAAAACTTAGAGCAGAAAGATTTTTGGAAAGGAATAAATTTAAACAGGCTTTGGAGAGTTTCCTCTGGGATATGCTTGTTACAGGAGATGGATACATTTATATTCCTTCAGTT
>WJLK01000018.1 GCA_014728565.1 Candidatus Pacearchaeota archaeon | reverse complement strand
TTTTGCAGTAGTTCCGAAAGTCCCTACCAATGAACAAAAAATAGTGATAGAGACATGTTGGGACTAGGGAATAAGGATATATTTGATTAATATTTCTACAAAAAACATCAAAATAGTGATAAGAAACTCAAGAAAAATTAGATCTAAATCTGATTAAAACTAATATAATATAGAATAATTAATGAAAAATCTCATCTTATTATCCTCCTGGATCAATGGATAGCATCATATTTCCAAAATATTTCGATGTAATGATATGTTTTCCATTAAAATATCCAAGAAGAGCAAGACAAATCAATATATCAACAAGTAACCAAAGATTATACATCAGAGCTGAAAACAGGAAATAGAATAGTCTTATGAAAAAATTCTTTGATGTTGTTTGTGGCCTGAAAGAATGTTTTTTGACCCTGTAACTTGTTTCTATTGACCATCTCTTTGAATATAGATAGAATAATCTCTCCGTTAATCCAACATCATTCTCATTGAAATCAATATTGGTTGCAAATGCTCTTCTAACTCCATATTCATCGGTTACAACAACCACGTTAAACAATGTGTTTTTCATTTCGTAATCTTTGATTACAGTTGGTGTTGGGACAATTTCAAGAACTTTTTTAATTCTTTCATTAGCTGTACAAGGCATAAGGAATTTGATTTGATACCGTTTAAACAAAGCAATAGATTTACTATCAAAAAATCCTCTATCAACATAGAGTCTTCTAATTTTTACACGTTGTTTTGCATAATCAAGAATTGTTTTCAAGATTTCTTCTTTCTTATCAAATGGTCCAACTGGTATTGCAAGAAGTGTAAATCTTTGGTTATTTTTAGATATATTTATTGTTGCAAATTTGTAACAATGGGTTGTCCCACGATCTGGTTTCATCTCTGTAACCATTGGAGCAGATCGATCTCCATAGAAATGCCAACTTGTATAATCTATGCTACAGTCCACTGTTCTTGGGAAATGATTTGCTTTTCGTGCAGATTCCCAAATCATTTCAAACATAGTGATAAACATACGCTTAACTTGATCAAGATCCTCATATTTCTTAAGATGATAAAGAAGTGTGTCTCCATCGGGAATTCTATCTCTATTTATTTTGAGTGTGTGGCTTCCATTTTCTGCAAAATCATTAGTATTACACATATGTAATATTAGATTAATAAGATCATTTTTAGAATAAATACAATTAATATTTGTATTTAGATCTATAACTGATGAGAAACGTTTCTTGAATAGTTGAGTTATCTCTTTTGTTCTAATATTTTTATTATGGTGAAATGTTCTTTCAGTTTTGATATTCTGTTTTTCTGGTGTTAAAAGTTTTATATCAAGTATTATCCCAAATTTTTCAGAGATTTCATCAATTTTCTGAACTATAAAATCAATATCATTTTTAGCGTCTTCATCTAAAATACTGTTTAAGAAATAGCTTATGGTTCTTTGATCAGGTGATGATTCAAGACCAAGTTTCTTTCTTTCATCTTTATGTTTTTTCAGGTATCTTTCAAGTTGTGTTTGAAATTTTATCCCTTTAAGGTGTTTGAAAATTAATAATTTATATAGTGAATAATATGAATATTTTATCTTACGATAATGTTGTTGATTAATCCAATTAAGTTGTAATTTGTTTAGAAAGTCTACTATGGTGATGTTCTTGGATTCTTTGAACAGTTCGAATGTATTATATATCTCCTTTTCAATTTTTGATTTGGAGATATTTCGTTTGCTTGGCGGCATTCGTTTTTCTCCATAGGGGAAGCTTACCTCTTCCCCTAATAATACCTAAAATTCTACCTAATATTAGGTAATTAATTCTCCATATATAAAACTTTAGGTAGAAGATAGACTATAAAATTAGGTAGAAATGTTAATATAACAAATTACCTATTAATATTTTGATAAAATGGGTGAAACAACTACTTTAACAAAAGCATCTACTAAAAGCGAGTCGCTAAGGACGACAGTTCCTGCAGGAATTGTAAAACAATTTTCTTTAAAAGAAGGAGATAAACTCGACTGGATGTTAAAAGCTGAGGATGGAAAAATAATTATTGTTATTAAACCTAAATAAAATAATCCTATCCTTAAAAATCAAATAAAGATTTTGCCCTATTGATTTTTTCAGGTTTGTAGTTTACTACATCATTGTAGATATCTTTACTATCATCAAACATTTCCTTATTCTTCAGATATATTTTTAAATCTTTATTTTCACCAAACATCTTTTTTACATATTCAGTTTCATTATATTTTATAATGTTATCTATTGCATTGCTAAAATCTAAATTCTGTTGAATATATTTTTTATTAAACGTTGTTGACTTAGCAGGATAAAGATTTGGTAAATAGTAATAATATGAACTTGGATCAAAAATTCGAGACTTGTTAAGAAGACTTGCTTTTTCATATTCTATCTTGTTTGAAAAACCTAATTTTTTGATATATTCCTCAAGATCAAATTCATCAGAGTAGCCCTTCGCTGGCTCTCTTGTTCCGCCTATAATATCACCCCCAACAAATTGAGAAAGCATATCTGAAGCAGGCACTTTATCCTCTCTTATCTCTGGAGACATTTCTTTTCTCATATGACTGCATAAAAGAACATATTCTTTTTTCGGATACTGTCTATCCATTATATTCAAAATAGATCTGAATCCTGAAATATGTCTACCTCTTACTTCCCCTCCACTAAAATTTACCCATACATTAGTATATTTTTTAGATCTGTAAAATTCAAGAATTTCCTTTGTTGCTTTTTGAGTCAAATTTGTTTGTATTGGAACAAAAATTGGTTTGTTATTTCGCGATGATAGAACATTCATAAAAAATTCGATATATTTTAGATAGTGGTCTGATGTGACAGTATAACCCTTTTTTGGTACATTTGCAATATTAATATCTGGAACTAAAACCATGCCTTTTGAGTAAGCATAAAGATTATTCAAAAATGTTTCAAAGTTCTCTAAATCTAATGGAGGATATTTTTTGCCACTTGAAACGGTTACTCTTTCTGCAAAAGGGTTTCTGTGAAAAACAACAGAATTTGTGGAGAGGGCATCAGAGATATTGTTAACTAATGCTGGTTTTAAACCAATTATATTTAAAAATCTATTCGTATTATTAACATATCCTTCGTTCATTTCATGTATTGCATTGTATGTTTGAGGATGCCAGACATATTTTGGATTATCAAATATCAACTCTCTATTTATTTTTTTATAAAGAGGTAAGGTTTCTTTTGATAAAGAATTAGTTTCTACTGATTTAAAAGGAGTTTTTATTTCATAATTTTTTATTGAGTCGAAGTTTATTAATTTTGAAATATAACCTGGGAGATTTTTCGATGTTTTCCGATCACTACAAGATAAATGTGGATCAAATTCATCGGTCATTTTCAGTTTTCCTCCATCAAATCCAATATTGTTGGTTTGATTTCTTTATTCCATACATCCTTTGTGATATATAAAGGATTTTTGCCATTGTCTATTGATTTTTCTATACTCTTTAAGATATGTCTAACAAAGTTAATTTCTAAAGTTTTATCTTTTTTACATCCGTTATTAAGAAAACCTATTGTTCTTACGAGGTTCTCTTTGATAAAACTTAAATTGTTTATCACAAAATTATATGCATATTTATCATCAATAATTAGATAATCCAAGGATCCATTTTGTTTAAAAAGATATGATATTCCCATGACTTCATATTCTCCATCATTAATATCTTTCACGGAGCCAGGATATTCAATTAATAAAAATTCATAAAAATTTTTCAATAATTCTCCAAAATCAACATCTAACTCTTTATCATTTATCAGAGATAGGAATTTTGAATCTTTAGATATGTGGTTTCTTAATTCATATTTTAATCTTTTACCTATATGCATGTCATATTTTTTTAATATATGATATAGACTTTTGGTATCGCAAATATCATTATAAAATAAAATATAAAATGTAGAATCAGCGATTACCTGTTTCATATTATCACGATTTTTAATTTTTAAAAATTTTGTCTTTTAATTTCTTCCCCGCATCACTTTTTATGATGTCTTCATAAACAATTGATTTTTCAGTGTATTCCTTAAATTTTGGAGATTTATAGATAATGTATAACAACTCTTCAGCAGACAAATTATCATAAAGATCATGTAGTAAAATCATTGCTGCCATTATTTGATTCAGTTTGTTGTCTTTTTTATCTAATATTTTTTCAACTAATTTTTTTCCTTCAATTTTACCTTTTTCAGTTAGTTCAATATGACCTCCAGTCAATTTATCATTACTTTTTACAAAATTCCAATATCCGTCCAGATACATAGGATACGATAAAGCCTCTTTGATATCTTTGGAATAAGGCCCCCTATAATATTTTATAAATCGAAGTAAAGGTTGAATTGATTTAGACGCATCTCTAAGTAAAAACATTTGTTTTTGAATATGTAAATGACTGAGTTTTTTCTTCTTAGAAGTAGTTAAAAGCAGCAATAGCAAATATTCTATTTCTTTCTCAGTAATTTCATCAGCCATTATTATCAACCCATATATTTACTCTGATTATATTTATAAACAACTATGGGGGGTTATTGAAACTTCTCTATTAGTATTTTCTTAAAAATGCTAAATATTAAAAGAGATTTTATCATATTCCTTTTTGATAAATGTCGGAAGAAATAAAAAATAAAGAAAAAGAAAGAGGAAAATACATAAAAAAGATAACAGTAAGCATTCTTTTTCATTTCATAATTTTAATAGTTATTCTACTAATCGCAGGTAATACGTCTTATTGGCAAGGTTGGTTATTTGTAATATATCTGATAATAGTTTTTGTTATCCAGTTAATTTTATTTACCAACAATACGTCACTTCTAAAAGAAAGAGAAAAACCGGGCCCAGGTGTAAAAAAATGGGATAAATTGCTTCAATCAATATACATACCAACTTACTGTATATTGATAATTACTGCAACATTAGACACAGGTCGTTTTCAATGGACAACTGGACAATTTACATATTATTTGTATATAATTGGATATTTTCTCCTTATTGCATCATCAGTGATTGTTACACGAGCTATGATGGTTAACAAATTTTATTCAAGATTAGTAAGGATACAATCAGACAGAAACCATCATGTTATAAAAGATGGGCCTTATAGATACATCAGGCATCCTGGAAATTTTTCAGGAATAATCCTAACCACAGGTAGCTCTCTTGCACTTGGTTCCATATATGGATTAATCCCTGCTTTTTTTATTATATGTATGTTGATAATTAGAACTTATCTAGAAGATAAAACCCTAAAAAAAGAATTAACAGGATATCAAGAATATAGTAATTATGTAAAGTATCGTCTTATCCCAGGCATATGGTAAAAAAATAACTGATGAGTTTTTAAAAAAATATGTTTTTACTAAGCATAAATTTCATATTGGCCTTTATTAAAAATCCTTTAAGTTCAAAAGACCTAATTCCAGGTATTTTCATTACTGGGTGAGTAGTGGTATACTTTGACCAGTCTCTTGTTATAAGCATATCATTTTTTTCAGCATATTCTAAAAGTTTTGTTCCGGGTAAAGGAGTCAATATATTTGAATATACAAAATCAAAATCGAGTTTTTCTGCAAATCTAATCGTATTATTTATATGTCCTTTCGTCTCTCCAGGGATTCCTATTATTATATTAGTCATAGCCTGTAAACCTGATTTTTTTACAGTTTTTGTAGCATCTATTATTTGTTGCACTGTAAAACCCTTACAAAGAAAATCTATAGACTGCTGTTGCGCAGATTCGATACTATAAGCAATAAGATAACAGTTAGAGTTTTTCAGCATAGTCACTAGTTCTTTGTTAATCATTTCTACACGAGTTGAACAAGACCAGTTAATATCCATATTTTCTTTTCTTATCAAATTGCAAATTTTTTCAGTTCTTTTTTTACTTATTGTAAAAGTATCGTCAGAAAATTCAATTAGATTAAAATTATATCGTTCTTTGAGTATTTTCACTTCTTCCAATATTTTTTCAGGGCTTCTTGTTCTCCATTGCTTGCCCCATAGTGTTCTACAGCTACAAAAATTACAATTATATGGGCATCCTCTGCTTGTAAATATATATGTACCATATCCTTCAATTCCTGTTGTTGTAGTTCTTTTAAGTTTATATTTTTCTAAAGGGAGAAGATGATATGCAGGAAATGGAAGGATATCTAGGTCATCAATCAAAGGACGATTAGGATTATGGATTATTTTATCATTGTTGCGATAAGAGATTCCTCTAATCTTTGAAAAATCAATATTTTTTTCATAATTATTAACAAGTTCATCAAACGTTATTTCTCCTTCACCGCGTACTACTACATCCAATTCAAAACATTCTTTTAAAACATCTTCAGGCAGAATTGTTGGATGTGGGCCACCAAAAACTGTTAAACAATTTGGATTTATTTTTTTTATAACTCTAACAATACGATATGCATCATATACAAGTACTGTAAGAACATTAACTCCTAAAACATCAGGATCAAACTCTTTGATTTTATTTATTAAGGTTTTAAAATTATATCTTTCAACAGATGGATCTATTATTTTCACTTTATGTCCTGATTCTTCGAGACATGCACCTAATGCTGCTAGTCCTAATGGTGAACCTTTTTTTGGATTAAGTAGGGAAAAACTAGGATAAGTAAGCATTATTTTCATTGAAAATTTGCTATGAAATATACAGATATATATTTTACGAAATAAGGCGTATTTTTTAAAAAAATATAATACTGAGATGATAGTTCATTAATACTTGAAAATGGGCAATGAAAATGAAGAACAAACTGTTGGCGAAATAATAAAAGAAACCATTGAACATAATCCAAATCATTATATTAAAATAGAAATATTTGGTAAAAGGTTACGCCCTTGTGCAAGATGCTTTGGACAATGGATAGGTATTCTAATCAGTTTAATTATCACATCACCGTTCTGGTTGGGTTTTATTTATGTAGATAACTTTATGTTGATATTTGTAATCTCATGGCTTTTTGTATTTCCAGCTATTATTGATTGGTCTACTACAAAATTAGGGTTCAGAAAAGGCAATAATAACATTCGATTTCTTACAGGGTATTTATTTGGTACAGGGATAATAATATATCTATTAGTACTACCTACAAATATGGTCTTCAAAATTGTAACTTTTGCAATATACGAAATAATCTTTCATATGATAAGGAGATACCATGGATTAAAACATTATCATTTAAAAAAGTAAAAAATCTTTAAATATAAAAAAGAGAGAATATAGTTATTTATTTTTCTTGGATTTTTTGATTTTTGTTTTAATTATTTTATGTGCTGCATTGAATGGTGCTAGTGTACTGCAACAACTGGCACCTGCGCCTGAATGTGCTATCGCCATTAATTTATCACCTTTGTGAGTTATATATGCTGTACAATATATAAAGATTTCCTATTTTTATTTCATAGAAGTAACTCATAATAATGCCATTTTTCAATTCCAAAAAATATTTTAGAATAGTATATTTTCTCTTCTTTTTTAATTCTAAAATTTAGTCTCTCAATATGATTAATTGCTTTTGTGTTAGATGAAGCTATTCTTAAAGCGATTTTTTTAAAACCTTCTTTTTTAGCATATTCTATTCCATATTTTGCTAATTTTGCAGCAAATCCCCTCTTTTGCATATCAGGAATTATTGCCATACTCTTAAAAATGCAGATTTCCTTTTTTGGTTTGATGTCTAAAGCTATTAAACCAATCATTGTATCGATGACATTTTTCCACCCATATTTAGAAAATAAAGAAAAATAATCAATCCTTGTTTTTGTAAGTTTTTGTCTTTTCCAGGACAATATCAAAACTCCAATTATTTTATCATCTATTTCAGCAATAAAATAACCAGGTTGGGAAAACGAAGGAACAATACCAAGATCGATTAAAAAATTAGCCAAATCTTCTTTTTTTAAATTAAGCGTTTTATGAAACTTTTTATAAAAAGCATATACGCAGATATCCACTACTTGCCCAAGGTCTTTTTTTTGAAATTCTCTAATATTTATGTTTTCAATCTCATTCATTTTATACTATACACATGAATTTGATAAAATAAAAATATTGCTAAAATTTATTTAGGTTTTTTTGAAACTTTCATTAATTCGATTTAAAAGCAAGAAATACATATTCTCTATTTCATTATCCAGACCATTCTCTGGAATAAACGGATTGGTTTCTAATTTGAAGTTTAAAGGTTTATTTTCTCTTATGCTTTCATCAATCAGATCAATATAAGTTTTATAGAATGACGGGTTTTGTTTTATAAGATTGGTCGATTTTGAAAAAGGAGATGAAATCTCTGGGAAAAAGTTGTCCAAATCAACTAAAACTTGGAAGTATTTCTTAGCCGTTTCCAAATCTTTTATTGAAAGATATAAGAATGGCAATATATGATAGATGTCTATTAAGTGAAAATAGGAAACTTCTCTTATTAATCTAAATTGATAATAGATGAAAAATCTGGAAAGATAATCTTCAAGATTGTTGATAAGTGCTTTAATTTTTTCCTTTTCATTTACCCAATTTAGATTTCTAAGATAGTAATGTAAATCCTTTATCCCGTAATAATAATTGAATCTTTCAATTGGGTCATCTATTGTTAAACATTTAAAAGTAAAATTATCATGATCCGTTGAGAGTGGAGGAATTATCACACAAACTGTTGGGAATTGTATAACATTATTTGTATAATCCATTACAAGAAATTCCCAATTATTATTTTTACAAATTCTTGTAATTTGTTTTGTTTCATCTAAACAATCATTAAATTCGTAGCTTGTTAATTTATCAAAAGATATCTTTTTTCCGTTTTCAAGAAATGATAAATCCGAATTGCTATCGTAAAATCTAATAAAAAATCTCAGGTCGTCCTCCATACCTTTATATTTTTTACCAAGTACTTTTGTCCATGAATAATACAAAACATCTGAATATTTTCTGTCAACAAGTTCATCTGTATTTAAACCTTGCAGATGTTCTGTAAAACATCTAAGGATTGCTTCGTTTAAATTAAGATGTGAACCAAATTTAACTACATAGTAATATTCATCATGTTTTAGTTTGTTTTTGTCTTTATTTAGATTATGGTTAATAAATAATACTGCAACTACAGGTATTTTGTTACCAAATGTTAAATCCTTGATAATAGGTTCAATATTTAACGATTTGAACATTTCAATATATTTTATTACAGTAGGATCTTCAATTGTTTCTTGGTTTACTGTTGGACATGTTATCCTCTCAGTAATTATCTTATTTGCAGCATGTCTTTCAAAGATTTCAAATGAGCCTTGAGATATTGCTTCTTCAAGTGTATTGCCTGAACTAAGACCCGTAGTTCCGCTAATCGAGTGAATTAATTTAAATGGAATTTTTACGTATTTTTTTTCTATTAGTGAATAAGCATTACATATGGAATCATATAGCTCCAATGATTTAAAATTTTCATAATTCTGCTTTGATATATTTTTATGAAAATATTTATTAACATTTTCGAAACTATTTGCCT
>WJLK01000152.1 GCA_014728565.1 Candidatus Pacearchaeota archaeon | reverse complement strand
GTGTAGATTAGAAGATTTAAAAGGATTCAGTATTTTTGATTATATTCCTCAATTCAGAGGTAGTAAAATTGATTTAACTGACCCTGATTTAGATTGGGGAAAAAACAGGGAACCTGATTTAATCAAAGGTTAAGTTTAAATTTGTTTTTTTACTGGTTATTTAATGATAATTAAAATTTTAGAGATTGAGGAAGTTTCTAGAAATGTAAAAAGATTTAAATGTTCAAAACCAGAGAGTTATATTTTCATGCCAGGACAGGCTGCTCTTCTATCTGTTAATCAGGAGGAATGGAAAGAACAAAAAAGACCTTTTACTTTTGTTTCTTTGCCTTCTGAGAATTATCTGGAATTTGTCATTAAGCAGTATCCTGAGAAAAATGGAGTAACAAAAAAAATTCATGAACTTCAAACAGGTGAGGAGTTTGTAATCGGAGAACCATTTGGAATAATTAAGTATCATGAAAAAGGAGTCTTTCTCGCAGGTGGAACAGGAGTTACTCCTTTTTTATGTATTTTTAAGGACTTAAGAAATAAAAATTTATTAAATGGGAATTTTTTGATTTTTTCAAATAAAACTAAAGAGGATGTTATTTTAGAAAAAGAACTCAGGAATCTTCTTGGAAAGAATGTTGTTTTTACTCTGACTGAAGAGGATAGGGATGATTATGAAAAAGGAAGAATAAATTCAGAAATGATAAAAAAATATGTAAAAGATTTTGACAGTTATTTTTATGTTTGCGGTCCAAATAGTTTGACTGAAGATTTGAAAAGAATTTTAAAAAATTTTCATGTTGATGGGGGAAGGATTGTTTTTTAGGAAATTTTGCTTCCTACTTCAATCAATCCATCAGGTTGAAGAAGTTTAACATTGTTATGGTCATCACTTACTGCTGCAAGAATCATTCCTTTACTTTCTATTCCTCTTATTTTTTTTGGTTCTAGGTTTGTAAAAACAACACATCTTTTTCCTTCTAATTCTTCTTTTTGATAATAAGGTTTTAATCCAGCAACTAAGGTTCTTGTTTCTGTTCCTAAATCTACTTTTAGTTTGTAAAGTTTGTTAGCTTCCTCAACATCCTCTACCTTGATAATCTCACCTGTTCTTAAATTTAATTTTTGCCACTGATTAAAATTTATATTTTCCATTTTTTATCTTATTCTTGTTCCAAATAATTTTGCAAATATGCCTGACTTATAGTTATGTTGAAATTTAACCTGCTCCCCTAAAACTCTTCTTGAGGTGTTTAAAAAAGTTCTCGTTGCAATGCTTTTTGGATGAGTATGGATAACTGGATTTTTCATTACTTGTGAAGCTTTTATTGATTCATCTTCAGGAATTATTCCAATGATTGGAATTTCTAACATGTCTTGGATGTTTGAAAGTGACATCTCAATTTTATTTCCCCGGTATCTATTGATTATAACTCCTCTGATTTTTTTGTTATTTTCTTCAGCTGATTTTATTGTTTTTAGGGCATCAGTTACTGCAGATATTTCCGGATTAGTAACAATTATCATTTCATCACATGCTTTGATAACAGCTTTTGCTTCCTCTCCTAGTCCTGCAGGAGAGTCAATTATAACATGGTTTGTTATTTTTTTTAGTTTTTTTGTTATTTCAATCAATCTATTATAATCTAATTTTTCAGTCTCTTTTAAGGAGAGTGATGCAGGCATTACTTTTGTTCCACTTTCGTGTTCGTATATAGCATTTTCAATTTTAGCCTGATTATTTAAAACCTGGTTTAGGGCAATAGGTACAATTGGAGCACCTAGATGGATTCCTACATTAGGAGTTGTTAGATTTCCATCAACAATAATCACATCTTCTCCTAGATGATTAAGAGCAGTTCCTAGATTAATTGATGTTGTGGTTTTTCCTACACCGCCTTTTCCTGAAATTATTGCATATGCCTTTGTCATTTTAACATTATCAGAATCTTTGCTGTTAGGCTTTAGATGAAAGAAAAAATTTGGTGTAATTTATAAATCTTTCTAGAATTTCAGAGTATTCTTTTAGCTTGTCTAAGTTAATTTCTATTTCTTCTCCTTTATAAGTTACCTTAAGACAGACCCCTTTCCTGAATTCCCCCTCTTTTGTTTTTTTTAAAACATCTATTAATTTGAACATTTCATATTCCTTTATAGCATCTGACACTTCAGGATCATCTTTAAATTTCTCTTTTAGAATTTCTAATCTTGATCTCGGAGCAGTAGGTATTTCTTTTATTAATTTTTTCTTTTTTATTTTTTCTAAAAGTCCATCAAAAGCATAGTCCATCATTATTTTCCATCTTTTAATTAGATTAATCATTACATCGCATGTTTTTGTGTATTTCATACTCACATATAAAAGATGGTCTGAACTAATTTTTTCTTTCATTATTTTTTCTATTGCTTCTTCAGACATTTCGGTTATTCTCCCTAGGTGTTTAAAAATCCTAGAAGTGTTTAACTACAACACATAACTGTTATATAAATCTTCTCTTTTTCATGTTTCCCTGTTTTTTATTTATTTTTTTAGAAAAGGGGTTAAATTACAAAGAAGCAGTTTTATTTAAACTTTATTATTGATTCATCTTTTTGTTTAGTTTTATGAATAGTTCTTTTGTGAGAAGAAGATATTCTTTTATTATTTCAATATCAAGATATTTAGTTTTTAGATTATCTGAAAGTATAATCACTTTCTCTTTTTTGACAAACTCCATTGCACTTTGTTTGTGCTTCTTATTTATAATTAGTATTTCTTTTATTTTTTCTATTTGTTGATTTGTTAGCGAATAATTTTTTGCACATTTCTTTAAAAAAGTTTCAATATTCTTATCTCTGCTATTGTATAGTTTTATCCTTTTGTAGAGATATTCATAATTTAAACTGGCATTTATACAGTTTATAATTGATTTATGTATCTCATCAAAAATTTTCAAAATAAGTCTTTTTTCATTAACAAGAGGAAGAGTGACATAAGTCATATGATCTGCTATTTTTATATTTTTAATTGCTTGTTTTAAATCTTCCTTAAATCTTTCCATTCTGATTTTAAGGTAAAAATCTTAATAAACTTATATATGATTTATTTGAAACAAATATTTTTATAGCCCTGTAGTAATAATTAGTCTTGTTTAATTAACTTAAACTTAGAATAGCGTCAGTTAGATCTCCCTCGGATTTCTGCAGGGCTTCTTTTGCTTGTTCTTCTGAACATTCTGTTTTTTCCATTATTGTTTTTATGTCTTCTTCAGTATGATTATCTTCTTGTTTATCTTCTTCTGCAATATCCCCTGAAATCTGAAAATTTTCCTGGCCTTGCATATTAATTTTCATGACAGAGGGATTTGTTATTATTATATTTTTATTATCACTTTCAATGATTACTCTTTTGGAAGGAATTTCTTCTTGGGAGATCCCCATCTGTTTCATTAATGCATTCATTTTTTTTGGATTCAAACCTGGAATCATTTTAACCTATTGGAAAGAAAATTTTTAATACAGCTACAGCAGCAACTATAACTATTAAAAAAAGAATAACATGTGCCGGTTTTAAACGCAGAAAACTTTTGTATTCTTCATTATAACGCATTAGCCCTCCACTTCCAGAAGGCATTGCAATATTACCTAATCCTGCCATAAAAACCATAGTATAGGGTTGTTTTTAAATTTTGTTGTTCTTCTTCCAGTCTGTGTTTGGAAAACTTCCGAGAATCTTTACGACTTCTTGATAGTTGTCTTC
Organism: Candidatus Pacearchaeota archaeon; assembly: GCA_014728565.1. Lineage (GTDB taxonomy): Archaea > Nanobdellota > Nanobdellia > Pacearchaeales > GW2011-AR1 > ARS1285. The sequence continues at coordinate 6,147 of WJLK01000152.1, read as the reverse complement.
AGAGTCTAGTGAATATTTTAGTGATTTTATTGCTATTTTTACAGCCTTATCTTTTTCATGACCTTTTAATTCAATATAGAATCTGTAGCCTCCTTTTCCATCAGGTCTAGATTGAATGTAATCAAGATTGATTCCTAGATTTGAAAAAAATCCTAAACAACTCTGGAGAATTCCTGGACGATCTTTTACAGGATGAAAGGTTAGGAAAGTTTTATCATCTCCAGTTGGTTTTGTTTCTTCATTTCCAAGAATTGCGAATCTTGTTTTATTGTTAGGGCAGATTTCTTTTGAAAGAATCTTTAAATTATTGTTTAGAAGAGCTTCTTCAGAAGCTATTGCTCCAGCATCTAACATGTTTTCATTTTTAATTCTATTGACAGCTTCTGAGGTTGATGAAACTGAGATTGTCTCTACATTTGGATAATTTTCACATAAATATTTACTGCACTGATTAATTGCCTGGTCTTTTGAGAATATTTTTTTTATTTCAGAGTTTTCTGGAAGAGTTCCAAGACAGTGTTTAATAGAGAATCCTATACTTTCTATTATTCTTGTTCTTGAAACCTCTGTTAAGGCATCTAGAGTTTCTATAACTTCTCCGCTATAAAAATTTTCAATAGGAACAATTCCTTTATCTACGTTTCCTAGTTCAACAGCCTGGATAACTTTTCTTATTGGTTTTATTGGAATTAATTCATCTTCTGGAAAAAGTTTTTTTGTTATATTTTCTGTAAATGTGTTTTCAGGTCCTAGATAGGCTATTTTCATGTTTATAGTTATTGCATTGTATTTTTAAGGATTTTGGAAAACTTTAAAATCTGTCATTTTCTTGATTTAGCATGAGTCAGTATAATCCTCAGGAAGTTGAGAATAGAATAAGAAAATTCTGGGACAGGGAGAAAATTTACAAGTTTGACAGCAAGAGCAAGAAACCTGTCTATAGTATAGATACTCCTCCGCCAACAGTAAGTGGAAAAATGCATATTGGCCATGCATTTCAATATTCTCAGATGGATTTTATAGCAAGATATAAGAGGATGAGAGGATTTAATTTATTTTATCCCTTTGGAACTGATGATAATGGTTTGCCTACAGAGAGGCTTGTTGAAAGATTAAAAGGAGTAAAGGCATTTGATCTTGGCAGAGAAGAGTTTATTAAACTTGTTCTTGATACCTTGAAAAAAGAACTTCGTCCTAGATATCTTGAAGATTGGAAGAATATAGGGACCAGCTGTGATTGGGAATTATTTTATTCAACAATTGATGACCATACTAGGGGAATAAGTCAGTGGAGTTTTCTTGATCTTTATAAGAAGGGAAGAATGGAGAGAAGAGATGCTCCTGCTATGTGGTGTCCTGAGTGTCATACTGGGGTGGCTCAGGTAGAAATTAAAGATAAGGAGTTAGAGAGCAATTTTAATGATATTGTTTTTAAAGCTGATGGAAAAGATTTGATTATAGCAACTACCCGTCCTGAATTATTACCTGCCTGTGTTGCTGTATTTTATCATCCTGATGATAAAAGATATAAAGATTTAAAAGGAAAAAAAGCAAGAGTTCCTTTGTTTAATTTTGAAGTTCCTATTCTGGAGGATAAGAGAGCTGATCCTGAAAAGGGAACAGGAATTGTAATGTGTTGTACATTCGGAGATCAGACAGATATGGAGTGGCAAAAAGCTCATAGTCTTCCTATTAAAGAAGCAATAACTGAGGATGGTAAAATGACTGAACTTGCTGAAGAATATAAGGGACTTTCTATTAAGGAAGCAAGAGAATCTATTATCAAGGATTTGAAAAAACAGCAATTATTAAAGAAACAAGAGAAAATTAAACATTTTGTAAATGTTCATGAGAGATGCGGAACAGAGATTGAGTTTATAAAAACAAAACAGTGGTTTGTCAGATATCTTGATTTGAAAAAGGATATGTTGAAGTGGGGTAAGCAACTGAATTGGTATCCTAAATTTATGAAGACAAGATATGATAACTGGGTTAAAGGGTTGCAGTGGGATTGGCTTATTTCAAATCAGAGATATTATGGAGTTCCTTTTCCTTTATGGTATTGTGAGAAATGTGATAAGGTAATAGTTGCTGATGAAAAAGATCTTCCTGTAGATCCTCTTAAGAAGATTCCTAGTGAAAAATGTGAATGCGGAGGTGAAATTATTCCAGAAAAGGATGTTCTCAATACATGGTTTACGAGCAGTTTAACTCCAACTATTGCTGCAAAGTTAACAGGCATGGAAGATTTGAGGTTCATGAACTTAAGACCTCAGGCTCATGATATCATCACTTTTTGGTTGTTTAATACTGTTGTTAAAAGTAATCTCCATTATAAAAAAAATCCATGGAAAAATATTATGATTTCAGGGTTTGTTACATTGAAAGGAAAGAAGATGAGCAAGAGCAAAGGAAACATAGTTGAGCCTCAGGATGTTGTTGAAGTTTATGGTGCTGATGCTTTGAGGTTCTGGGCAGCTGGAAGCAAGCTAGGAGAAGATTTGGATTATCAAGAAAAAGATTTAATAACTGGAAAAAAACTTCTGATAAAATTATGGAATGCAACCAGATTTGTATTTATGAATCTTAAGGATTTTGACAGTAAGCTCTTGAAAAAAGAGATCAAATTAGAAAAGACTGATATTTTATTTTTGAGAAAACTAAACAGCCTCGTAAAATTTTGTACAGAGAGTTTTGATGAATATGAATATAGTAGAGTAAAAAATGAAACTGAAAAATTTTTCTGGCAGATGTTTTGTGATAATTATCTGGAAATAGTTAAAAAAAGGATATATCAGAATAAAAAAGGAAAGGAATCTGCTCAGTATGTTCTTTATAGAAGTTTGCTCACTATTTTAAAGTTATTTGCTCCAATAATGCCCTTTATAACAGAGGAAATTTATAAAAATTATTTTGAGAAATCCGAGAAAATAAAAAGCATTCATATCTCAGAATGGCCTTTATGTGAAAAAGAGGAGAAATCAGAAGAATTGGATTTTTTTGTAGATATATTGACTAAAATTCGGCAGGAAAAAAGCAGGGCTAAAAAATCAATGAATTCTGAGATAATTCTGACTCTTTCTAAGAAAGAGAGAGATGAACTTGCAGATATGCTGGAGGACTTAAAGGATGTTACAAATGCCAGAGAAATTAAAGAGGGGAAATTTAGAGTAGAGTTTTAGAATGAAACTCAGTTACAGAGAAAAAGGAATCCTTGTTTTGTTGTTCATACTAGCAGGAGTTATTTTATTTTTTGTTATTAGGAGATTAAGTGAATTGATTGGTTATGTTTCTATTATTAAATTTATTGGTTTGCTGGTAATTTTTTATTTCTGGGATTATTTATTGAAAGTTGATTTTAAATTAAGACATTATCTCTATGTTCTTTTTGTGGGATTTTTTGGAATTTTTTTAGGTTATATGGGTTTTGTTTATTTTCACTATGATAAGCTGTTTCATCTGATAGGTCCGGTTTTGTTAACAGATATTCTGTATTATAATCTGAGAAGGTATCATTATAAGAAAAAAGAAGCCATAGTATTTTCGTTTTTTGTTGCATTTAGTTTATTATGTTTTTATGAAATTATTGAGTTCCTCCTTGATTTTATTTTTAATACTCATACTCAGGGATGTTTTTTTTATAGTAATGGAATTTTTGAGATGGTTTTAGATAGAAATACTGATACAATGATTGATCTTATATTCGGAATTATTGGAAGTTTCTCTTACTGTTTTTTTAGGTTTTTTAGAAAGAATTAAAAACCATATCTCTTTGATATTTTTATATTCTACGGAAAATGGAAGAAAAACAAAAAACTGAATTAGAGGAATTTGTAAAAAGAATGAAGTCTTACAGAGCCAGGCATACAGAGCTTATAACTGTTCTAGTTCCAAAAGGATTTGATATTAATTTAATAACCAAACAATTAGAAAGTGAAAAATCCACAGCTGCAAATATTAAGTCAACATCAACTAGAAAAAATGTGCAGGAGGCTCTTGAGAGTTTGATTAGACTGACAAAATCAATGAACCAGACACCTGAAAATGGTGTTGGTTTGTTTGCTGGTAATGTCTCAACAGTAGAAGGACAGGATGATTTTATTACAGAAGTATTTGAACCTCCTGAAGAATTGAATGTTAGATTATATCGATGTGATCAGACTTTTGTTCTAGATCCTTTTGATGAGATGTTAGAGGAAAAAGACATATATGGTTTGATTACAATTGAAAGGAATGAAGCTTCTCTTGGTTTGTTAATTGGAAAGAAAATAAAAATGTTGCAGAATTTTGAAAGTTTTATTCCTGGAAAGACTAATAAAGGAGGGCAGAGTGCTGCACGTTACGGAAGAGTTCGGGATACAATGGCAAAGGAGTTTTACAGGAAAGTGGCTAGTGTTGCCAAAGACGAGTTTTTTAATTTAAAAAATTTAAAAGGTATTTTAGTTGGTGGTCCTGGTCCGACTAAAGAGGATTTTCTTAAAGAGGGCAATTTAGTTACTGAATTGCAGGAAAAAATTTTAGGAGTCAAGGATATTGGTTATGCAGATGAACATGGTTTAGAATTACTAGTTGAATCTTCTGGAGATTTATTAGAAAAGCAGGATATGATTAAAGAAAAAAGAATTCTAGAAAGGTTTTTTAATATGCTTGGTAAAGAACCTGAAAAAACTTCTTATGGAAGTAAAGATGTTAAGAGAGCTCTTGATTTTGGAGCAGTTGATATTCTGTTGTTGAGTAAAAAATTAGATAAAAAACTTATTAAGGATTTTGAAAAAAAAGCTGAAGATACATCCTGCAAGGTTGAATTTATATCTGATGAGACAGAGGAAGGAGTCCAATTCTGGAATCTTGGGGGAGTTGGTGCTGTTTTAAGGTTTAAGATTGGTTGATTAACCTCATCAAAACCTCTGCAGTCTTGTCAGGATCATGCCTTAATAAATCTTTTTTCTCCCATAACATCTTTTTCTCTGCTGTTTCATCCAGAACATTTTCAGCAATTACTCTGATTCCAAGTTTCTCAATTTCTTCAGAATCATTTTCTACAAGTCCTGCATTTTCTTTTTTATAAGCTTCTATTAATTTTTCATTCGGTTGTTTAGTGTTGATGATAACAAAGTCTGGTTTTGATTTTAAATATTTCATTAGTTCTTTAACATGATCACTTGCTTTATAATAAGGAGTTTGTGATTGCTGGGTCATTATATTACAGATATAAACTTTTTTAGCTGGACTGTTATTAATAGCTTCTGGAATTCCCAGTACTAGTAAATTAGAGATTATGCTGGTGTATAGACTCCCTGGACATAATACAATTAGGTCAGCGTTTTTAATCTTTTCAATAGCTTTTTTATTAGCTTTTGCTTCTGGTTTATGAAATACTTTTTTTATTCGAGGTCTTAGATGCACATATTCGTTGTGTCTGTCTATTATTTTGTCCTCTTCTTCTAAAATATTTCCATCATCTAATTCTGCACAGATGTTGATGTTATCAAAAGTTGAGGGAAGAACTTTCCCTTTTAGTTTTAGTATTCTGCTGGCTTCTTCAATTGCTTTTTCAAAACTTCCAGTAAGTTTTGTTAAAGCAGCAATTAGAAGATTTCCAAAACTATAACCCTCTAAAGTTCCATTTTCAAATCTATACTGGAATAAGTCGCACATAAATTCTTCAGAATTAGCTAAAGCTATAAGACAGTTTCGGGTATCTCCTGGTGCTAAGATATTTAATTCTTTTCTTAGTTTTCCAGTGCTTCTTCCAGTGTCAGTTACTGTTACTACTGTTGTTATATCATCTATATGTTTTTTTAAACCTTCTAGTATAGGACTTGTTCCTGTTCCACCTCCAATTGTTACAATTTTGGGTGTTTTTCTCTCTTTTAAAATATCAAGGATTTCTTGTATCTCTTTTATAGTGTGTTCTGGTTCCTGATTAATGTTCTCTGGTTGCATTTTTGAGTATTTTCCTTTTAGCAATCTTATTGATTTCATTCCTAATTTGTTTGCAGTTTCAATCTCATTGTCAATTCTATCTCCTATAACAGCTACTTCTTCAGGTTCTAGAGAAAGTAATGCCAGGATATTAATGAAAAAATTGTCTTTGTTTCCTTTTTCATCAATAAAAATATTATCAAAATATTTTCTTATATTAAG
>WJLK01000151.1 GCA_014728565.1 Candidatus Pacearchaeota archaeon | reverse complement strand
CTCTCCAGGCATGCACTTATCAACATTACTACCAAAACCTCCTCCATATATTTTTTTCATTCTGCAGGTTGTCTCACAATAAACAGATTTTTCAAAAACCTCATTCATTTTTTCTTTAATTATCTCCGGAGCTTCATCAAAAGAAGCCTTCATCTCAGGAACATTTTCTAATAAAAAATCAACACATCCTTTATTATTCTGGCAGGGGATATTCAGATTCTGTTCATCACTTCCAATACAGATTCTCATTTCATAAAAAACATGAAAATAATAAAAATAAATTATTAAACCTGCTATAATCAAAACTAATATTAAAAATATTATTAAAAAGATCTTCAACCACTTTTTCATACCCCCTAAAACAAAAATGAGTTTATAAGCTTTATCCAGCTAAGAACTTTCCAGATATTAAAACCAACAATCCTGCAATTATTGCAAGAAGATTTATTATAACTCTAGTAAGTTTTTTTTCCTTAAAAATTTCAGGAATCAAATCTCCTGCAGCTATGTATATGAAATTTCCTGCTGCAAAAGGCAAAAGATAAACAGACCAATCCTGAACTCCTAAAACAAAAAATCCAAGAACACCTCCAAGAACAGAGGTTATCTGAGAGATAAAATTATAAAAAAGTGCTTTTCCTGGTTTTAAACCTCCATAAACCAAAACTCCAAAATCTCCAATCTCCTGAGGAAGCTCATGAGCCATTATTAACAAGCTTGTTACAATTCCAAAAGGAATTGAAATAACAAAAGAACCAGCTATTATAACTCCGTCTAAAAAATTATGTATTCCATCTCCCCATAAAAGAAGAAAAGTAAAAGGATGTTTCTCACATCTTCCGTTATGACAGTGATGCCAGTGAAGAACTCTTTCTAAAAACAAAAAAATCACAAATCCAAGAATAGCAATTCCAGCTGTCTGAAAAATCCCAAGTTCCTCAAATGCCTCTGGAATAAAATGAAAAAAAGCTCCTCCAAGAAGAGCTCCTGTAGTAAAAGCCACTAGAATTATAAGAATTCTGTTAAGATTTTTTTTGAATATAAAATATAAAACTGCTCCTGCAAAAGCAAGAAGACCATTAATTACAGTCATTAGAATAATCCATAATAAAATTGTTGTTGATAGCATATTTTTATAAAGAATCAAGTAATTTTAAATATTTCTTATAAAAAGGTTCTGCAATTTTTTTAGCATTCTGAGAAGTTATCCTATTAAACATCCACATTATTTTATTCTTAATTTTTTCCTTTCCTATCACCTTAGAAGTTTCTCTAACATGTTTTACAGCATTGCACTCAAAATAACTAAGACTATCTGCATCCTTTACTAAATTTGATTCCTCATCACCTCCGGTCTCATGATTCTTAACCATTTTATAGACTCTTTCAACATTACTCTCATCATAATTATTCTCTCTTAAAAAATCAGAAATTATTTTTGCTCCTTGCTCTGAATGCATCTTCAAAAAATTAGGATCATTCATTTCAATATTCTTAAAAGTCTCCTCTGTATTCGTTTTTCTAAAAGCTCTCTGAATATCATGAGCATAAGCTGCAATTAAAATAGGTTCATCTGCTTCAGGTTTTAATTTCTTGACCCAGTAAACTGTTTTTTCATAATGAACAGAACTTTCATTAGTAACAGAATTTTCAAAGGATTTATTAACAAATTTCTTTACATTCTCAAACATAGATTTCATTTTATTAATTAATCAAATCCATCCGAAAATCAGAGCAACTATCATTCCAATTCCCAGAATCAGAATTATTAAACCTGCTATTAAATGCAAGACTTTTAATTTCCTTTTTCTCCACTCCTCAGCTTTCTCTGTTGTTGTAAATCCAAAATAAACTGCCAGAGTTATTATAATCATTGGAAGTATAAAAATAAAATTATAAATTATCAGAAGAAAAGTTGCATAATTCTGTGTCGCAACATTGGATAATAATCCAAGTATAACAATATAAGGTCCTGATGTACAGGGAAGCAGGAACAAGCTAACTAAAAATCCTACTAGAAAAGCTCCTGGAACAGAAGTTACTCCCTTTATCAGCATTTTCATTCTAGGCCTCCATCTCAAAGGAACCTCCATTACAAACCACTTTCCATACCAGAAATAATCTTTAAGATTAAATAATCCGACCAATATAGCAAGAACAGCAACAAAAATATAAAAACTTCTTGTTAATCCTGACGCCTGAATAGCACTATACAAACCTATTCCCATTAAAAAATAAGAGATAAATATAGACAGAGAAAAAGCCAGACCTGAAAGCAATGCTCTTTTTCTTTTTTTTGTAGCAAGAATTGTTGTTAAAAGAATAATAAGAACAGCAAAAGCACATGGATTAATAGCATCAACAGCTGCAGCAGAAATAACAGCAGGTATAGTTAGTTTTTTTACAATACCACCATCACCATTTTTTATTTTTTCAAGAGGATCCACACATTTACTGGATTTGCATTGGTTTATCTCACTGACAATGTCTTCAGCAATTTCATTGTTATAACCAACTATTACCTCATCTCCAATAAAGATTGTAGGAACTCCCTCTACCTCATGACCATAAGCAGAAGCTACTTTATTTAACAGCTCTCTGTTGCTCTCATTAAAATAAACTTCGTACTCAGCTACCTCTAAACCATTATTATCTCTTTCTAATCTCTCAAATAAACTCTGAAGCGCAGCACAGTGAGGACATCCCTGTCCATAAAACATAACAACCTTAACTTCATTACTATCTTTGTTAATTGCTGAATCCTGAGCAGAAACTAATACTAGACTAAGAACTAAAAAAACTCCAAACATTAACACTAATTTTTTATTCATTTTATCAATTCCCTCTGCAGTTCTTTTTTTAATTTAATTTTATTAATTCTTCCAGATTTTTCAACATCAATTATTTTTTTATTTATTAATTTTTTTATTATTCTATGAGATTTTATTTTCCCAAATATTTTTGATAATCCACTCTGACCCATCTCACCTTTATTCCTTATTATCAAATCCAGTGCTTTTTTCTCATCACTATCAAGTATAGCATACAAAACTTCAATATTTTTGTTTATTATATTTTCCTGAGCATCTACTTTAAGAGAAAAAAGATAATACAACAAAGAACCAACAAAAAAAACTGCCAGCAAAATAAAGATATAGATAAAATTATTACTCACTACATGAGGGCAACCACATGTTTGAGGTTGAAGATGCTCACCTAATAACAAACTCAGAAAGACAATTAACAATACAAAAGATACTCCTCCTATCACCAAAACAATATCTCTTTTACGCATATAAAATCAATTTATTTACTATTTATAAACTTTTTCATATTATTTTTTTCAAAATT
>WJLK01000150.1 GCA_014728565.1 Candidatus Pacearchaeota archaeon | reverse complement strand
CATATTCTCCTCTTTTGAAATATTCAGATAAGCTGGAAAATCAGCTAGATTAGCTGAACTAGATATATTAATCTCTTTTCTCTTTAACCAATTTAAATTCCACCAATTAACAGGATCTAAACTCACATTCACATTACCACAATAACCAGATAAACAACTAACATTTAAGGTTACATTAAAAAAATCATACTGAGTAACATTTATATTTTCCAAAGGATACAACAAATCCAATCCAACTTGTTGATTTTCATAATTCAAAGTATAATTGCTGCTATTCCAATCACAATTGCTCAAATTATCACAAACATAATAATTCCAGTAAAAAACATCATAATAGGGTAAAACAAAAGAAACATTAGTTGAATTAATACTTCCAGATATATTAACAATGCTAGTGTTTACTAAATCCTGACTTGAGTTCCATATATACAAACTAGAATTTTTTAACTCATTAACATCACTAAAATTACCAACAAACCATACCCTACTTTCTGAAACAACTGAATCATTTCCAGGACTTATTAAATCAACAACAGGACCAGTTGTATCAATTGTAATAGTATTATTTCCTGTTGTAAAGACATTACCAGCTATATCAAATATTCTGTAAAACCAGTGAAATATTCCATCATACAAAAACTCATAAACAATTCCAAGAACAGCTTCTGTTCCTGAAATCTCACTAAAAGTTTCATTAATCAAATCTCCTGTCTCATTATAAACAAATAAACTTGCATTATCTAAACCAACACTGTCACTGGCATTAACAGTCATATTCTGACCTGTAATATTAGTATAAGTATCATTTTCAGGACTTATTAAAGTTGCATTTGGATTTACAGTATCTAACCTGATTGTTCTTGTCTCTGTTGAATTTCTCTGATTAGCAAAATCAACCACACTCACATTATAATAATACAGGCTATCATTTAAATTTGTAAAATTAATACTCTCTATCAAAGTGTAATATGTTGTTTTATTAACCTCACTAGTATCATTATACAGATAATAAGTTATATTTGCAAAATTAGTTTCATTTACACTTACATTAATAAAAATCCAATTCTGATTTTTATTTACACCTGATGATTCTGTTCCAATTGTGTAATTTATCCCAGGATAAACAGTATCTAAAGAAATATTTACATTATCAAGAAGTTCCAAAGGTTCAAATCCTTCTGAAGATCCATTACAACTAACATTCCAATTAAAAATCCCATCACTAACAAAACTTCTGTTGTACTCATACAAAGAACTTGTCTGATTGTATTGCATTTCCTCTGAGGCTGTCCAACCACCACTTATATTAAATGAGATATTGCAATTAACATCTGTCTGATTTATTGGTTTTCCGGATGTTTTATTTGTATAATTTGAATAAAAGATAACCTGGTTATTTACATATCTAATTTTTCCACCACCTTCAGGATCTGTCTCATCCCATATTGAGAGATTAGAATTTTCACTTGTAGAGTAATTTGTAAAATAACTGACATTAAAACTCAGATTTCCATTATAATAATTAAAATGGCAAATATCACTGCATAAAAAACCATTTCTTAATATCAATGGTTTTTCATAATAAGACAGGTTATAAAACTCAATAGTAGCAGACTTATTAAGTCTAGGCTCTGATTCACTATTAACATTAATAAAATTATAAGAAATATTAATTAAATTATTTATATTAGCACCACCACTTAAATCTATACTCTCATTATAAATAATCTTACCATAAAGAGTATTTTCTAATGTAAAACTTATTATATTGCTTGTATTAACCTGTGAGAGATCTGTTGTATCTCCATTAAAATTCGTTGTTAGTATTATATCAAACTCTCTAAATGTTGAATTGCCTGTATTTTCTGCATAATCTGTACAATTAATATTCCATTTGTAATTTCCAGTATCTAAATTATAAATATAAAAATTTTGAGTTGTATTCACTAAAACTGTACTGTTTGTCTGATTAATCTGTCCATTAATTACAAGACTGCAATTTTTAACTTCTGAACTCACATTATACTCAAAGATTATATCTCCATTATTGTCTCCTGAATAATCTATTGGAGATTCTAAATTTATTCTAGGAATAGAGGTATCAAGTTTCATTACTCTTGTTTCTGTTGTATTGGCCTGATTTAAAGTATCAAAAACTGTAACATTATAATAATACACTCCATCAATAAGATTTGTAAAATTAATTGTATTATTTGAATTCTCATCACTCATTGAATAAATTGTTTTATTCACCTCTCCAGTTTCATTATACAACAGATAAGTTATATTAGAAGGATTTGTTTCACTAATACTAACCTTAACAAATATCCAATTCTGACTTTTATTAACACCACTTTCTTCAGTTCCATTATCATACCAAATCAAAGGATATCCATCATCAAGCCCTATTGTCCTTGTCTCAGTTGAATTTCTCTGATTAGCCCTATCTGTTATAGAAACATTATAATAATACAAATCATCATCAAGATTTGTAAAGTTAATACTCTCTATCAAAGTGTAATAAGTTGTTTTATTAACCTCACTAGTATCATTATACAGATAATAAGTTATATTTGCAAAATTACTCTCATTTACACTTACATTAATAAAAATCCAATTCTGATTTTTATTTACACCTGATGATTCTGTTCCAATTGTGTAATTTATCCCAGGATAAACAGTATCTATAGTAATTGTATTATTTCCTGTTGTAAAGACATTACCTGCTATATCAAATATTCTGTAAAACCAGTGGAATATCCCATCATACAAAAACTCATAAACAATTCCAAGAACAGCTTCTGTTCCTGAAATCTCACTAAAAGTTTCATTAATTAAATCTCCTGTTTCATTATAAACATAAAGAGTTGCATTATCTAAACCAACACTGTCACTGGCATTAACAGTCAGATTCTGGTTAGTATCATTGGTATAGGTATTATTTTCAGGAGTTGTAAGATTTCCAAATAAAGAATTTGTATCAAGTCTTATATTTCTTGTCTCTGTATAATTATACAAACCTGCTTTATCATAAAATGTAACATTATAATAATACATATCATCCTGCAACTCAGTAAACCTATAAGAACTTTTAATTCCACTATCAGCTTTCCATACTCTTATTTCATTAGAAGTAATATTTGAACCATAACCATCTCTGATACTTAATCTTAATTTACTTGCATTAACTCTTGTAAAATTAATTTTTTCTATAAACCCATTATTTCCTCCCTGAAATTTTCCTCTTGAAATCTCACTGTAACCAATACCCTTTCTATAAATCCAGATACTATAATTCCCAGGATAATAATTACTATTCCCTGAAATTCCGTACCATTCTAAGGAATCAATCTCATAATAACTTCCAAAATCCCAAGTTATATTAACATAATCAGAAAAATTTGCATTCCAGTAACTTTCTGACTCTCCTAAAATATTATTTCTAGTTTGATTCACAGAATTTCCTGAAGAACTCTGCATAGGATAATCATGAACTGATGTTGAACTTAAATTAGCTAAATTAGTCGTGTTTTTATAAACTCTTATTTCCTTACATCCAATAAAATTACCATCCCCCCAATTATCAATAAACTCTATTTTTATGTATCTTTTATTTTGTTCTGCAAAAGATATAACATCATGTTGTCCTCTAGTATCAGGAACACTTCCAAATAAAATTTTATTTGCAACAAAATCCCAGTTAATTCCATCATCAGAAACATAAACACTGATATTTCTTGGAGAAGATTGAAAAGTATTTATTCTTCCCTCAAATATCTCAATTACATCAAAACTATATTTCTCAGTTAGATTAATAGTAATATTCACATCTCCACTAACTCCACCTGCACCAGACCAGGCATAACCAACTCCTCCTGTATAGTAATTATCAACAAGATTATCAGGCCCCCATCCATTTGCATAACTTGTAGCACTTATGCTTTCAAAACTTCCATAACTATTATTCAATAAATTTACACCTTTAAACATATCAGGATAAGTCCTATTCTCAATAATTCCGCTAGTATTATATAAAAAAAATGTAACATTCGCAGGATTTGTTTCATTCACAGTCACATTAACAAATATCCAATTCTGACTTTTATTAACACCACTACTTTCGACACCATAACTATAATTAATCATAGGATTATTATTATCAAGAGCAATACTTCTTATTTTTGTAAAATTAGATAAACTCACCATATCAACTATTGTAACATTATAGTAATACTCTCCTTCATTAAGACCTGTCCAGTTAATCTCATAAACAGAATTTGTAAAAAGACTCTTATTAACTAAACCACTGCTATTAAATAAAGAAAAGGTTATATTAGCAAAATTTGTCTCATTGACTGTTACATTAACATAAATCCAATTTCTGGAAAAAGCAGAATTATCTTTCTCAGTCCCTTCACTATAACTTATCAGAGGAAAGACTGTATCTAACCTAATTGTCCTAGTCTCTGTATAATTCTTATTGCTTAAAATATCAAAAATTGTTACATTATAAAAATAATAGCCATCATCAAGACCTGTAAAATTAATTGTATTATTTGAATTCTCATCACTCATTGAATAAACTGTTTTATTAACCTCTCCAGTCTCATTATACAACAGATAAGTTATATTAGAAGGATTTGTTTCACTAATACTAACATTAATAAATATCCGGTCTCTGCTTCTATTAACACCGCTAATTTCTGTTGGATTTGTAAAATTAATTTCAGGAAAAACAGTGTCTTTAAAAAAACTTACATAACTTGAATTCTCATTACCCTCTGTATCATTACAATAAACTCTCCACTCATTGCTCCCCTCTCTGCTGATTACTTCTGTAAAATTATCACCAGCACTTACAGAACTTGAATTCCAGCTACCACTTGAATTACTATACCAACAATATCCCTCTCCAGTATCATCAGAATAAGTATAATTAATAGTACTAACATTAGTTTTATAACTCTCGTTTAAAGGATATAAAATAGATATATTTGGTGGAAAATTCTCAATCCAGGTTATATTCACATTTAATAAAGAAATACTTTTAGAACCATTGCTCTGAAAAATAGCTCTATAAACCAGACTATTATCCTCACTAAATCCATTTATTCCCTGTCCATTTACAGCATCATACCAATTCTGTCCATTGTCAACACTAACTTCAATTGAAATATTGTTATTAGAATCTGTTCCACTCTCATTCCAGGTCACATTTGTTATATTCATAATATTCCTTGTGGTGTTTGTCTCTAAGATTGTAAAATTTCCTTTTTTTCCAGAACTAAACTCTACCACAAACCACTGAACCTCTGATGTATCACCTCCTGCAGTTGTAGATCTTTTAAGATGCAAACTAGTTGAATTTGTTATATTAGCAGTAAACCATATTGAACCTGCATAATCAACAGTATCACTTCCCTTGCCTCCTCTAAAACTATCTGTTAAAAATGCAACTGAACGAGTAGGATCAACACTACTGATTGTAACATCCTTTTCTGTATCAGAGCCTCCAAAATTTTCAGTTCCAGTATAAACTTTCTCATCTCCTGTAAATTCCACTACATACCAAGCAACATTAAGTGTATCGTCTCCTAAATCCCTCTCAAAATGTATGGATGTTGAATCTGTAAAATTAGATAACAAACCTCCTTCCCTACACTGAATATTTGAAGAACTTGTTGACCAGGTAGTTATAATAAAAGACTTGTTTAAATTAACCTCGTCTATTGCCTCATCATAAGTTGCTCCAGTCATATCAAAAGTTCCATTCTGAACTCTCAAACCTTCATAATCAATAACCTGCCAGGCAAGGATATTATTAATATTAGCTCCAGCATAGGTTTCTAAATTTGAATTATCAGTTAATCTTGCTCTAACAGCATCGTCACTTCCCCAGGTAGTGCTGCTATATGAGGTAAAACTCATAGTTGGAAAAGATTGACTAACATTCACAGCTGAAATAGGAGTATTTGTTGTTGTTCCCTGAGTAAAAGTCCCTCTCTGAACAGATACTCCGAATTTAAATTCAACAACATACCATACAATCTCTATACTTCCCGAACTACCCTCTCTACCAAAATCAATAGTAGTTGAATTTGAAATATTCCCCCAGACTAAGAAACTCTCTGAAGCTTCAGTATCTGTTGAGTAACTAAATATAAGCATTGAAGAATTTAAGTCAACAGAATCTATTGAAACTTGATGTGAACTTCCTGAAAAAATTTCTGAACCTTTCTGTATATTTTTCAATACAGCTCCACTACTTCCTAAACTAAGATTCCCTTCCTGCCACTCAACACCCTCATACTTTCTAATACTTGTATTATCCATAAAATCATCATAATAACTAAAATTCAAATCAATAATAAAAGAAGAAACATTGCTTCCAAGATTGCCTAAAGAATCATTTGCATAAACAATAACTTCATTGCTTCCTTCCTCTAAATGTAAAACTTCTGTAACATTGCCACTACAATCACTACATAAGCTAAAATTATTTTTTCCACTATTTACAGTATAATAAACTGAATCAGCAGCCCCTCCAACAGTGAGATTCAAAATAGGTGTAACATCACCAATAATCGAACTATTGCTTGGGTAATTAATATTTACAGTAACAGGACTAGTATCAAGAGTTAAAGCCCTAGTAGGAGTATAACCCTTTCTACCAACTTTATCAACAACCGTAACATTATAATAATAATCTCCATCACCAAGATTTGTCCAGTTAAACTCCCTTATATCAGAATCTAAACTTGTTACATTAACTATTCCTGTATCATTATACAAACCAAAAATAACTTCATCCTCATTTACCTCCTCAACACTAACATTAACATATATAAAATCCTGAGAAACAGTTAACTCTGAATCCAGAGTTCCCTCACCAAAATCCACATCAGGATTTATTGTATCAATAGTAATTGTATTATTTCCTGTTGTAAACACATTACCAGCTATATCAAATATTCTGTAAAACCAGTGAAATATGCCATCATACAAAAACTCATAAACAATTCCAAGAACAGCTTCTGTTCCTGAAATCTCACTAAAAGTTTCATTAATTAAATCTCCTGTCTCATTGTAAATAAACAAACTCGCATTGTCTAATTCTAAATCATCACTAGCATTAACAGTTAAATTATGACTTGTAGTTGAATTATAACTATCATTTTCAGGACTCAATAAACTGGCATTTGGAGGATAGATATCAATTAATTTAATACTATAAGTCAGAGTTGTATTTTTATTAGAAGCTAAATCAGCAACACTAACATTATAATAATAAGTGATATTTGCTCTTGAAAGTCCTGTCCAATTAATATCAGTTACTAAGCCATAATAAATTGTCTTATTAACCTCACTAGTTTCATTATACAACAGATAAGTTATATTAGCAAAATTTGTCTCATTGACTGTTACATTAACATATATAAAATCTTGGACAATTTCAGCACCATCAGATTTTGTTCCTGAACCATAAGAAACTTCAGGATAAAAAGTATCTATGGAAAAAGTTAGATTCACTATTGCAAAGGATTCAAGACCAGCACTATCATTACACAAGACATTCCAGAAATAATTCCCATCACTAATATTAACAAAAAAACTATTAACACTATTATTTTCAATATTGCTATCAGATTTGTTTGCATGCCAGTCTCCTGACCAATTTCCATAAAGAATACAGGTATCAACACCATCAGGATCAGAAGGAGTATAATTAAATTCAACATCCAGAGAATAATTTAAGAAAAGATTATCTTCTGGATAATGCAAAGTCATAGCAGGACCAAGTGTTGAAACAGCAAATGTAGAATTAGTATAACCAATATTATTCAGAGAGTCATTTGAATAAAAATTAAGAACATACTGTCCATCTCCACTTACATTAAAAGTTGTATTTTCTCCACAATTAATACTATTATTCTCTCCATTGTCAATATTCCACCAGCAATTTTTATAACCTAAAACATTATCACTAATTGTATAATTTAAAGGAATACTTATATTTGTTGCAAAAGTTTTCTTATCCTGAGGCTCTATTATACTAACAACAGGTCCGTTATTATCAAGTTTAATAATCCTGGTTTCTGTAAAATTTTTATTACCAGAAATATCAACAACAGCAACATTATAATAATACTTTCCATCTTCCAGACCAGTCCAGTTTATTGCTCTCTGAATGTTATAAAAAACACTCCTGTTAATCTGGCATGTCTGATTATACAACAAAAAGGTAATATTATCCTCATTATCTTCTGTGACAGAAACATTAACAAATATCCAGTCTCTTGTAAAATTAGTATTATTATCTTCTACATTTTCTCCATAATCAATCTTAGGATAAACAGTATCCACTCCAAAATTTCTAGTTTCTGTATTATTTAAATTATAAAAAAAATCTCTGCAAAAAAATCTAACAGTGTACTGTCCATCACCAATTGATGAATTAGTTGCATTAAAATTCCTGTTATCAGTGGTTGACATTGTATGATTAATACCATTATTAAGAGTGTAATTGCAAAATTCAGCATCCTCGTCAAGAGTTATATTAAAATTCATACTTCCAATTGAATAATTTTTAATTTCAGGACTACTAACTGTTATCAGAGGAGGAGTAGTATCAACACTAAAAACAACTGACTCACTGTAATTACGATTTCCAGAACTATCATTTGCATAGACTCTGAACACATAAGAACCATCTGCAATACTTGAATTGGTATGATTATAACTAAGATTATCATCAGTTTGCATAGTAATATTATTAACACCTTCATCTAAACTATACTGAACCAAACTTCCAGGCTCATTTAAACTAACATTGAAATTAAGAGGAAAATCACTTGAATTATAGGTCTTATTTTCAGGAAAATTAATTATTACTTCAGGAGACTGCTCATCAATTTCAGGAGCAAACTCAACCACAAACCACTGAACATCTGCACTAGAACTTCCAGTAATAGCTCTCTCTAATCTAAGATTAGTTGAGTTTGTTATATTAGCAGTAAACCAGACAACTCCGGGATCATCCTGAGAACCATAACTTGTTTTACCTCCTTTCCAGTTACCTGAAAGAAAAGCAATTGCTCTTGATTCATTAATCGAATCTATGGGTATGTTTTTTACTAAATCACTATTTCCAAAATTAGAAAGCCCACTCTGAACATCTTCATATCCTGTAAATTCAACAACATACCAGGAAATATAAAATGTCCCTCCATTATTCTCTCTCTCAAAATGAATTCTTGTTGAATTTGTAAAATTAACAAAAATACCAAAATCATCTGAATCTTCATCTGATGCAGCGGTATACCAATTGGCGTAAACAAAAGCCTTACTTAAATTAACCTCATTTATATCTACATCATTACTTGTTCCTGATAATGAAAAAGTTCCATTTTGTATTTCAGCTCCCTGATAATCCACAACCTGCCAGGAAAAATCCTCATCAGTTCCAGAACCAAGTCTTGCTTCAAGATTAGTGGAGTTTGTAATTCTTGACCACATCTCATCATCAGCTCCCCACATTCCACTATTATCATTCTCAAAACTAGTAATAGGAAACGAGCTACTTATATTAACTGCATTAATACCTACATTAGTAGTGCTGCTGCTAACAGAAGTTTCAGTTCCATTCTGAACCTCAACTCCAGATTCAAATTCCACAACATACCAAAACAAATCAATAGTTCCACCTGTTGCTGCTCTCTCAAAATGAATATTCGTAGGGCTTGTTATAGCCCCTCTAACCAAGCTGTTATCAGGCCTGGTTCCACTGTTACTAACAGTATATGAAAAAACCAGAAATGATGAAGAAACATTAACCTGAGATATTGTAACATCAGTACTTCCTCCACTAAAACTCTCGGAACCTTTCTGAACATTTTTAACAGCAGCACCAGCATAATTATAAGCTTTCTCACAATAATCTCCAAAACAAAACTCCAAAACATGTTTTCCAGAAGTTAAAACCTTACTTACCTCAAATCCAGTTTCATTACATTCATAATCCTGAATAAAAATTCCATTCCTCCATTCATAATCTAGAATATCCTGTCCACATTTAATCTCTAAGAATTTTAAATCAAAATTTTCATTTTCACTACTCCAGCTAGTACCATCAACTGCCTTTATTGTCAAATTAGCTCTTCCAGTTGCATTAAACAAAACACTCCAATTTCCACCAACCATTGGATAACTCTGAATATTCAAAATTTCTATTGAAATCTCAAAAGTCTGATTACTTAAATGAGGAACACTCCACTCAATGTAATCTAATAAACTATTATTATCCATATCAAAAGCTTCAAAATCCAAATATCTATCTTCTTCTTTCCAATAAACATTAATTGCACTCTTATCTTTTGTCATCTCATTTATCTCTGTAAATGCAGTGACATTTTCATACTCAATATCAGAATAAACTTTAACCTCTTTCCTTGTATTAGAAATAATTCTCTCCTGTTTTTTAGGGGCTTCTGTATAATATTCTATTTCAATATTACCCTGAACATCATTCAGAATAACTGATAAATAATCAGAATAATTCCTCACTGAAAAATCCCTTATTTTTTCTCTTCCATTTATACCTAATTTATAAACAGAAATATTATTGCTATCTGGAATATCAAATTTAGTCCTTCTTGTACTCCCTGCTATATTAAATTTATTTTTCCATCTTACAGGTTTGCCAATAATTATTTTATCCTCAATAATTTTATTTTCACAAGTCTGATTATTCAAAACCTCTGTCTGATTATATGTCTCATTTAGATATTCATCAGAATTTGTCTCATTATCACCTATAACCTCAAAAAAATACTCTTCAAATTTCTTTCCAGATTTTATCTCAATTTCATAATTCCCAACTTCCTTAGGTTCAAAAAGAATAATATCATTTATACCTGGTTTGATATAAGAGGTGCTTGGAGTGATAACCTTCATTTTGTAACTGCCATAACCTCTTAAATTAAATTTAACTTTCTCCCCGAGAACATACCTGTCTTTCTCTATAACAGCAGAACCTCTCTCAACAAAAAATAAAGTAATCAAAAATAAAAAAACAATAAAAATCCAAACACTAATCTTAATCATACTCTTTTT
>WJLK01000149.1 GCA_014728565.1 Candidatus Pacearchaeota archaeon | reverse complement strand
TCTCAAGGTCTGTTGAGTGGTTAAATCAGAGTTATCAGTTAATGGCAAATCAGGATAGTTTTGTTAGTTTTGGAGATGAAGAGGAATTTGTTAAGGGATTAGTTTCAACACAAATAGGTGAAACACCATTTTACACTAATAATAGCAATCCAAGAAATATTAATTTAAATAAAAGTCAATCTCAAAATGTTGTATTTTGGGTAAATGCAACAGGAACAGGGAGTTATGAATTTTTTGCATACGCTAATGTTACTGAGAATATGGGCATAAGTAACTTGACAGAAAAAGTCAATATAACAATTGTTCCTTTAAGTAATATCTTTGTTAGTTTGTTTTATCCTAATAATTCACAAAATTTCTATTCAGATTACATATCTCAGTTTAATTTTTCATTTTCAATAAGTGATGGAACAATTGATAGTTGTGAATTATGGGGTAACTGGAGTGGTGGGTGGCATAAAAATCAGACCATTGTAAATCCCCCTTCAGATGTTGAAATAAATTTTTCAGGAGTTAATTTGTCTTATTATCAGTATTATATCTGGAATGTGAAATGCAATGATACTGAGGGTAGATCTGCCTGGAATGACACAAATTATGTTTTTTCAACTTTTATTCCTCCTGAAAAACCAGTTCTTATTAATATAACTCAGACAGACAAAGATGGTTCAGGAAATGTAACTCTTTTCTGGAATTACAGTAATTATTCTTTTGGTTATAGAATTTATTATAATGCAAGTATGAGAGGGAATTTCTCATTATTAAATGAGACAGGAGATTTAAATCTTACAGACACTAGTTTTTATGGAAAAAGAAGATTTTATAAAATATCTGCATGGAATCCTGGTGGTGAGAATTTTAGTGATGATTATTTTGGCAGACATGTTTATTATTTAAGGCATAATCAGAACACCAGAAACTGGATAGGTTTTCCAACAAATTTCAGTTATTTAAAAACAGCAAATGATACTCTTTATGATATGACAAATGTAACAACAGTTACAATGTGGAATGCAACTCCTCAGCTAAGAGTTACATGTAATTTTTACAGTTGTCCTGATAGTTTTGAATGCACTAGTACAAGTTGCAATTTTGATATTAAAAATGGAACAGGATATGAAGTTAATTTAAATGGTTCAGCTCCTAGTGAGGTTAACTGGAGTGGTGTGGGTATTGTTTATGATAAAGCTAATGTAAGTTTAATAAAAAATTTAACTGATTTTGGAAAAAACTGGATTTCAGTATATTGCAATACAAGTTTAAATAGTGCAATTGGATTATTGAATAATATTTCAAAAGCTGATGCAGTTACCAGGTGGGATTCCTCTGCTCAGACATCAAGAGGACTTATACATAGCCCTTTTCCATGGGCAGATTATTTAGGAACTAATTTTAGCATGATTATGGAGGAAGGTTATGAGGTGTCTGTTAATCAGACAATGTTTTGGAAGCAAAATTAAAATGAGATATGAAAATAATAAAACGGTAAGAAATGCAAATAATAAATTTATAATAAAAAATATAATATCTAGAAATAAGTATAGCTGGTTTATTAGTGAGTATTTGTTTTTTATTATCTTTGTTGTATTATTAATGCCTATAATTAATGCTCATTTTGTTTGTGGAAAAGTAATAGATTCAGAGAAAATGTCAGCTCAATGGTTTGATGTTAGGGCTTTTTATCCTTATGATAGTAAATACTCATATTGTGAAGTAAGTCCTGCAGAAAATAAGTATTGTTGTGATGTGGAATCTATTCTTGGAAGAGCCTGGGAAATAGGAGATATAATTATGGCTGAGATATATGATCCTTCCAGTGGTTATGCAGCAGGACCTGTTTCAGTTGTTACAACCGGAGAGGGTTATGATATTCTTCCGGAAATGCAATTAGAGAAAGTAATTAGAATTCATAATCATAGTAAACTTGTCTTTTCTAATTCCAGTGAATTTTTATTAAATGCTAGTTTTAGAGAGCCTTATAATTTTATTGAATTAGAAAAGGACAACAGCAAGAGTGTAATTTGTGAAAACTGCACTAATATTTTTAAGATTATTAATGGAAGTTTTGGAATGAATTATTTGAAGTTATATGCCAGTTATGGTAATAAGAATTTTTCAGAAAATCTTGATACTGCTATTTTAGATGGTTTTGATTTTAACAGGGAATTATATTGTGAAAAATGCATTGGAAATAGAGTCAAGGCAAATC
Source organism: Candidatus Pacearchaeota archaeon (assembly GCA_014728565.1). Taxonomy (GTDB): domain Archaea; phylum Nanobdellota; class Nanobdellia; order Pacearchaeales; family GW2011-AR1; genus ARS1285. The sequence goes on along the minus strand of WJLK01000149.1, from coordinate 7,408 downwards.
AGGAGGTCAGTATGAAATTAATGGTTAATCTGTCTCATGAAATTAATGATCTAGAATTAAAGGAATATGTTCCTGTTGAGTGGGAAATTATTGATACAGATGGAGAGGTAAGAAGTTATAGTAAGACTCATAACATGATAATCTGGAACATTAGTGGAAAAAATATTATTAAAGAGTATAAAGTAAAATCTCCAAATTTATGGTTTTTTCCAAGAAAATATTTTTTTAGAACTGAACTTGAAAATACTGTAATCTCAGAAGACTTAATTAAAGTTTACAGGTTTTTCTGGTTTCTGGGTTTTGAAGGGAATAGGGTTTCTAGAGAACTACAAAACAGGATTTATTCAAGGATTCTTCCTGGAAGGCCTCTTGTTATAAAGCCCAATAACTCAGAAATAATAAGAATGGGAATTTTTCCTAAAAAAAGAATCAGAAATTCTGAGTTTGGTCTTGTAGAGGGTGGAGATGTTGATTTAGATGATTATGAGGAAATCAATTTTTATTTATTTGATACTAACCTCAATAAGGAAGATATTAAAATGATTTATATTGAATTTAAAATTCAGAAAGACATTAATGCTAGTATGTTTGTTTTTAATAAAGATTTTAAAAAATCTGAAATTGAGGTTTTTAAAGAAGATGAAGAATTTTATTATTATAACTCCACAATAGGCTCTGCAAAAGGAATCGCTTTTTTAAGTTATGAACCTGGATGGTTTTGATTTTTTAATTTGTATTTGTAAATTATAATATAACCTAGTATAGTTGTATTTGCTAAGAGATTTATTATGCTTAAATAACTGCCTTCTATTATAGATAGAACACCTCCAATAATATTAATTAAGGAGATTACTGCAACTGCTATTATTGCCCATTGTTTTGATTTTAGTAGGTAAAATGCAATTAAAAATGATAATACTGCTATAATTATCATTAAAATTCCAAGGTAGATAAATGCTCCCGGAACAAGGGGTGGTTTGTTATTAAAAGGAGGTATTGAAAGGAATAAATCTTTTTTAAAAAAAGCTATACCTGAAATTATTAATGATGTTAGAGAGGTGAGGAAATATATTGCAGATATTATTTTTATTCCAATAGGAATCCTGTTTTTTTTAGGTTTTTTCATTTTTAATAAAGCAAAAATCCCTATTTAAATTTTAATATTTAGAAAGATTTTTAAATAGTAATACTTTGTAATATTTAGTAATACTAGGTAATATTTTTAAAGGGAGTTGATTTATAGGTTATAATATGGAGAGGTAAAAAGAGGTTATTTGAATGAAAGAGAGAGCAAGTTTTACTTTTGATAAAGAAACTATTAAAGTTCTAAATAAACTGATTAATTCTGGAAAATATAGAAATCGTTCTCATGCTGTTGAAGAGGCTGTTAAGCTTCTTTTGAAAAAGGAAAAAGAAGGGGGTGAAAATGAATAGGTTCTGGAATAAGAGAAGTATGGCTAAGATTGGTGCTATAAGCATCATAGGGATATTATTAATTGGACTGATTCTTGGACTGCTGATTGTCTCTCTTGGTTCTGCAGTGATAGAAAAAAATGAATATATTTTAGGAGAGAAAGTTAAGATCGACCTTACTGATAAAAATTATAAGCTAAAGATAATAACTCCTAGCGATACCTTTTTTAAAGAAGGTTATGGAGGTGCTGTTATTTTTGAGCCTGAAGAACTTGGAAAATATATTTTAGAGACAGAGTTAGATGGCGAGAATGAGGTATATGAGTTTGAAGTTATTGATGAATTGGTTGTTGGAGAGAAAGAATCAGATGTTTTAAAAGAGGAAATCGATGATGAGACATTTGAAAAGGATGAAGGGGAAAAAAATCTCTATGAAAATATAGGTGAAAATGAAAATTCTCCTGAAAAATCGCTTTATTCTTTATTGAAAAAAGGTTTATATAAATTAACTGGAAAAAATAATCAACCTGAGGATCTTATTGATTTTGATTTTAGCAAAAACAATAGTTTTTGTTTAGGAGAAAAAATAAGAATTAATTTAAGGAATTTTGGTAATTATGAAATTAATATTTTTGATTCATCTGGTGAAAAGTTTTCAAGAAAGGGTAGTAATGATTTTTTTATTTTTGAGCCTGAAGAACCTGAAGTGTATAAAATAGAGATTTGGAAAGATGGAGGAAAAGAAGAGTATCGGTTTAATATATATGAAGAACCTGATGTTACTGATTCTGGAATTTCTGAAGATATTTATCTGGTCCATGAAAAAGCTGAGATTAATAAACCCGTTAGATGGATTAAAAGAATAAATGGAAGTGAAAAAGAGTATATAACAGAAGGTCCAAAAAAAATTGAGAAAATCCTTCCTGGTTCTAAAGAAAAGATATTTCAAAAAGAAGTTAAGGTTTATTCTCCTCCAGATGTTAGTTATGAAAATGTGCTTTCATACACTGAGATTAAAGAGATATTGCCCCTGAATAAGAAAAATTTAATTAAGGTTTATTGGAAAGAAGAAAATAAATATCTGGATTTTGAAGTTTTTGATGAAAATTCTAATGGGATGATAGATAAGGTTGAATGGGTAGTTCCTCATTTAAGCAACCAGACTTTTGAAATAGGAATAGATATATTAAATGTTAAAAGTTATCCTGCAGTTGGTGGGAACTGGACAGTTAGATTTGAAACTTTTGGAAAAGCTGATTTGTTAATTAAAGCAATAAATAATACATTCTGGGATAATCAGAGTTATAGCGAGGATTTGAAGTTTTTAGAAATAAGATGTGGAAATGAGAGTTTAGGTTATGAATGGATTGATGGAGGTGTATTTATTAGGGATTATGAATGTAATGAAACTGGTTTTGAAATAAGCAAAGTTATAACTAGAGGAAAGCATGATCTTGAATTTAATTTTGGAGATGTAAAAGCATATGCTCATAACACTGCTGGAGAATTACCCCATGTTTTTATAGAACAGACAAGTGCTCAGACGAGAACAGGTGTTAGTAGTTGGGGAGATATTTCAGGAGCAGTAATAGATTCTGGAAATTTTACTGCAGGAAGAAAATATCTTATTGTAGCTACAGCACAGATAGGGATGAATGATGGAGCAGGAGATTATGGGGCAAGATTATTGCACGGAAGCGCTGCATTTACAGGAAGTGACCATATTTTTGATCCTTATTATGCTACTAGTTCTTATATGTATTTTTGGTTCACTGTCTGGACAGCAGTTGAGGGGGAGGATGTACAGTTGCAACATATAACTCTTGATTCAAGCGATACTGTAAGCACAGATCAGGTTACAATATTAGCGATAGAACTTTCAGAAATACTAACAGAGGATACAGACTGGTTTTTTGATGAGGATGCATCAAGCACAGGATTATCAGATAGCTGGTCTTCTTCCAATAATGCAGAAATTCAGTTTACTCCAAATTCCAATAGCGAGGACTGGTTAATTTTAGCAACCGGAAGAATAGATCAGGATTCAAGTAGTAGGAACTGGGAGACTCGGATTAACTCTGCTGGAACAATAACTAGCACACAACCTGAAATATCAATAGAAGGAGAAGATACGACAAATGATAGATATGTTCATACACTTGCTAGAGTTTATACATTGAATAATGAAGAGAATACTTTTACATCTCAAAGCAGAAGAGATTCGGGAAGTGGAGGTACAAGGACTTACAGTGCTATATTTGCACTTAATTTAGAGAATTTTGAGTCTCATGAAAATTACTGGAACGAAGCATCAGTAGACACAGATGATAACAATGATAATTTTGCAACAGCCACAGAAATTGGAAGTGTTGATATACAACCACAAATTCAGGGAGATGTCTGGGCACTGGCTTCTAGTATAACAGATGTTGCTGATGACAACAGGCATTATAAAGGTAGATTGCAGATAGATGATTCAGACAGTCCTGGAACACAGACAAGTGATGATTATGATTTAGAAAATTCTCATGATTCAACTGATGAAAGACCTTTTGTTATTCAGACAGTAGAAAATCTTGATACAAGCAGCCATAATATAGATTTAGATGTTGCAAAATCTTATTCAAATATGAGATTTGAGGACAGAAATGTATTTGCAATAACTTTTCAATTGAGAAACTATGCTCCTACTCAGGATAGCCCTTTATTAATTTCTAGTTCTGGATCAAATTCTACAGATGAGAATTTAACTTGTTATAATCAGTCGACTTATGATGTTAATGGCGATGATATTAAAAATATATATAATTGGTATTTAGATGGGAATTCTTTTGAAACAGTTAATCTTCCTTTTGAGGGTGGTTCAAATAATAGCTTTACAAGAGATTATTCAGGATATAGCAATAATGGTACTGCGGTTGGAGCTACCTGGAATTCAACAGCAGGATATGATGGGAGAGGAGTTTATGAGTTTGATGCAAGCTCAACAGAGTATATTGATTTAGGTAATTTTAATCCTGCAGGAACAAATATTACAATATCTTTATGGTATTACTGGAATGGTGGAGATACTAGTCATCAGTTTTTAGTTGGAAAGAGGGATTCATGGGATTCCTCAGATATGATGTGGCAGCTAGGAAGAAATTATAATGATGACCAGTTGAAATGGGAGAGGAGTGGTGAATCAATATCTTTTAGTTATGATTACAGGGAGGGAGAGTGGATCCATCTGGTTTTAGTTCAGGATGATTCTAATTCTTATTTATATGAAAATGGAGTTTTAAATGATACTCAGAGTGTTTTAAGTTATGGAACAGATACTGCAGCAAAACTTGTTGTAGGAGCCTCAGATTCATCAGGAGAGACTTTTAATGGTTATATTGATGATTTCAGGATTTACAACAGGAGTTTAAGTTCAGAGCAGGTTGGTGCACTTTATAATAATCAGACTACTTTAATTGTCTCTCAGGAAACTGATGTGGATGATGTCTGGAGTTGTGAGGTAACACCTAATGATGGAAATTTAGATGGAACAACTAATTCGAGTAATAATATAACAATACTAGATAATCCTCCAGAAATAAAAAACACAGGCTGTTTTATAACAGGACGAGGATGGGTTGATTGTAATACAACAAGCTATAATGATGAACTTACTTTAGTGAGAACAAATTGCAGTTCTCAGTCAGGAGGAAGTGTTAGTAATGTGACTTTTTCATTGAAAAATATACAAGATGACCATGTTTATTTCAATGATACTGTTTTGTCAAGGACAGATGGTTACTGGCAGTATGATTTCACTGATTTTAATCTTAATGATTCAGGAGATTTTAATCTTCATATTGTTTGCAGGGAAAATCCTGTATCAACTGAGGATATAAACTGGTCTTTATCATGGGGGAATTTAACAGTAGATTTAATAGATCCCAGTTCAAACCATAGTGTTTCTAAAGACAGGTTTTTTAATTTCACAGCACAAATTAACTGTGTTGGAGGAGAGTGTGGTAATGTGAATTCATCAATTTATTATAAGTCCTCTTCTGGAAGCTTAGGTTCATATGGTTCTGGAAGTGATGATTCAGTGACTATTACTTCTGCAAGCACAGTAATTAATAATTATACTTATCTGACTGGTAATGAAGGTTCTGGAAGTCTTTCGATTGATGTTGGTGATGCTTCAGAATTTAATAGCAGTGATGAAATTTTAGTAATTCAGATGCAGAATTACTCAAATGGGATTGCTGGAAACTACGAGTTTGTTACAATTTCTAATATTTCTGGTAATACTATAAATTTAGAGTCAGCATTGGTTAATAGTTATTATTCTGGTAGTTTTAATTCTACAACTGCTACTTCTACTCAGGTGGTTAGAGTTCCTCAGTATGTTAACCTTACAGTTAATTCAGGAGCATCAATTATAGCTTCTGATTGGAATGGATGGACAGGAGGAATTGTTGTTTTTAAAGCAAGTGATACTCTGAATGTTGTTGGGGATATTGATGTTCAGGGAAGTGGATTTAGACAGGGTAGAAGAGGTGTTTATGGAACCCATTCCTATGGTTCTCAGGGTGAGTCTTACACTGGTCTTGGCAGCAGAGATGACTCTTCGAATGAGGGAGGTGGAGGCGGAGGACAGGTTGATACAGGTTCTGTTGCAGGTGCTTCAGGTGGTGGTGGAGCTTATGGAACAGCCGGAGGTACTGGTGATGATTCTCCTCAAGGTCCTGCCGGAGGAGGAGGTGATGGTGGATCTGTTTATAATAATGCTTCTCTAGGAGGATTACTACTTGGTTCTGGAGGAGGCGGAGGAGGTGATGATAATAGTCCTGATGCTGAGGATGGAAGTAAGGGAGGAGGAATAATTTTTATAACTTCTTATAAAATCATAAACACAGGGAGTATAGATGCTGATGGTGACAATGGTGTAAGTTCTGGTAGCCAGTGGGCTGGTTCTGGTGGTGGTGGAAGTGGAGGAACTGTTTATTTAATTTCAGATAACATGACTCTAGGTTCAGATTTGGTAAGTGCAGATGGTGGTAGTCAGGCTTGTGGAGGAAGTTATTGTAGTGGAGCTGGTGGTGATGGAAGAATCCGTCTTGATTATAACAATATGACTGGAACAACAACTCCTTCTTCAGGTTATAATGGAACAGCTCCTGAAGGTGGTTCAAATGGATTTGAATTAGTTAGTATGGTTAGTGGAGAAACTCCTTTTTATACAACAAGTCAGAATCCTATGATTCATCTTAATACTAGTTGCCTTGGAGATCTGAAAAATAACAGCTGTAATGTTACTTGGAGTATAAATTCAACAGGTGAATTAAATTCAATGTGGGATTTTTATGTTACTGCCAATGCAACTAATTATACAAATGTTACAGATAATCATTCTAAGACAATAAATCTTACAATAACTGAGTATTTTCCTATTACAATAAATCAGATTCAGTGTAGAAAAGAAGGTAGTTGGGTAAATTGCAGTGATATTGATTTTAATGATAATTTGACAAAAGTAAGAGTTAATTGTGTTTCTGCTGAAGGGAGTATTACTAATGCTACTTTTAATCTTACAAATATTCCAGATAAGAATAATTATTTTTATAGTAATGCTAGTTCTAATAATGGAGATTGGTGGGAGTATGATAATGATGATATAATTATTAATGATAGTGGAGAGTTTAGATTAGATGTTGAATGTTTTAGTGATATAGGTGAGTCAGATTCTGATTATACAAATTGGACTGTTTCTTATGGATCTTTGATTGTTGATTTAATTGATCCTAATGCTAATACTAATGTTAATCCAGATAAATTTTTTGATTTTACAGCTAAGGTTAGTTGTGTTGGAGGAGAGTGTGGTAATGTGAATGTGAGTTTAGATCCTGTTAATTGGTGGAATTTAAATTGGTTAAAGAGAAAAGAGATTAATATATCTAGTTCAGCTAATCTAGCTGATTTTCCAGCTTATCTGAATATTTCAAAAGAGGAGAATATG
>WJLK01000148.1 GCA_014728565.1 Candidatus Pacearchaeota archaeon | reverse complement strand
TAGATGATTATTATAAGTGCCTGGTCCAAATCTTCTGACAGTTAATTCATTATCTCCCGACCTAACTCTGATTAAATCTGTTGGTTCAAATTCTGGTTTTTGAGCCTCAATTACTTCATACTTATCATTTGCCATGACTATCCTTAATATCAGTTATTTTTAAAGCTTTCTATTTTGTTACAATTACCTAATAGTTACAATATCTAAATAACTCAACACTTCAATACCTCTCTCCAATCCTGCCATGTTAATCTTCGTTTAGAACTTACCTGCTGGTTATAGGGCTGGGAGTAAAGAACATGCTCCCAGGATGGACTTGTAATTCCAGTTACTTCAGGTCTGTCATCTATAAGAATATCCCCTCTGACAACTGTTTTATCTTTTGTTAAAATCAATCTTCTTACCCAGGATTTTCCCAGATAATGATCAACCCATTGATATTTTTCTGGAACACAGTGTTCATAAATACTAAGAGGGCTTGTGCAGATAAAAACTTCTTCTTGTGATTGCAGTTCAGTCAGAACCTCAAGACTTCCAGGAACAGGAGGCAGAGAAAAATAAAATCCCTTGCCTCTGTAAATTTCTCTTAATAAATTTCTCATTTCTTCTGGATAATCCTCATCTACATAAAAATTAGTTCTTTTTTCCAGAGGAACATATTGTTTATCTGGATGAGTTTCTTTGAATCTGTTTAAGAGTCCTGTCTCAAAATCAGCAATAACACCATCCATATCAACAAGTATTATCATAATTAATTTTCATCACAATAATTATTATAAATTATTATTAATTCTTAATTATTAATGGAAATACTCAAAGACCTTGGATTAACAAAATATGAAAGTTTAATTTATGCAACTATTCTTAAATATAACAGGATTAATGCAAAACTCATCTCAGAATATTCAGGAGTTCCAATAACAGCTGTTTATCCTAATTTAAAAACCCTGATAAAAAAAAGACTGATTCAGGAATTAAAAGGAGATGTTTCATTATTTGAAGCATTGCCTCCTGATATTGCTATTGATTCTCTTATAAGAGAAAAACAAAAAAATTTTCAGGAATTAAAAGAAAAGGCAGTTAGAGAGGCAGAAGACTTGTTAAACAGGGGTGTTGTTGAGGGAAAAAAAGAGGTTGTTTTACTAACCTACGGCAAACCAGCTTCTGCAGAATTTTATTTAAAATCTATTAACAGAACTAAAAAATCTTATTATGTGCTTGGGTGGAAATTTGTTAAAATTAGTGATAAATATAATTTCTTAAAAGGACTTCAAAAATTAATAAAGAAAAAAATAGATGTCAGGATTATTTTAACAGGACCTATAGAAAAAAACTGGGAGCTTATCAAGGATTATCAGGAAGCTGGAATTAAAATAAGATATCTGCCTTTGAGTAATTTTTCCATATTTGTAAGAGATGCAAAAGAGTGTAAGATAACATTAAAAGACAAAAAACTTCCAGAAAGATTTAATATACAGATTTTAGATGAATCTCTAGCAAAAGCTATGCATTTTTATTTTCTAGAAAATTGGGAACATGCTAAAGAGCTGAATTATGATAAAAAACTAAATGGGATTATAATGAAAAGCAAATAAAAAATTAGGTCATTTCTAAACTTTTCTTTTTTTTAGAAATTCTTTTGCTAACTTTCTTGTTTTTGGACTAGAGCTATCTAATTGCTTTTCAACAAAATCTATCACTCTTTTTTTATTTCTAATCTCTTTGAAATATCCATCAAATGCCTGGATTACATAGGCTTTCATTAAATCCAGGTGCCTGCATTTACTCGTTCTATCTATCTTAAGCAATTTATTTGTGATTCTTGGTTCAAGATAAGGTTTTGCATTTACAATTCTGTCTGATACACCTGCAACATTCAGAGATACAACAGGACTTTCATGATCAAGAAGTTTGTAAAATTTTGTAAAAATTTTCTCAAATTTCCTCTTTTTATCAACTTTAATAAGATTGGCAATAAGACAGATTGCATAGTATTTATTTGATACTTCCTTCTTATTTAGAAGAGATATAAAGATATCCCAAAATCCATAAAGAATCTCTGGTTCCTTCTTACTAATTGAAATCAGTTCATTAAAATTCTTAAACCTAATCTTATCGTTCTCAGACTGCAAGCCCTTAATTGATTCTTTTAAAGCATCCATGAAAACCTGAGGGAAGATATTTATATAAATATTATTGGTAGGTAGATTTTAACAACTCATAACAAAATTTAAAAGCATAGGGATGTTTTATAGAACATGAAAAAGAGAAAAAAACAGGGGAAAGGGGCAGTTCTTCCAAAACTCTTACTTTCATTAGCTGCACTTGTAGTTCTTATTGTAAGCTTTTATCTAATAACTAGTGCTATAACAAAATATACAGGATTTGTAGTTTCTGATGTTGAATCTGTTAATGAGGATCTAATTCTGTGTTTAGAGGAGCAGGATATAACAGTCTATATAAACTCTGCTAATAGTGCTGAATCTCTAAAAGAACTTCAAATTGGGAATTATCTTGACAGTGCTGAAATAATAAACTGTGCTGATAATAACATAGAGTGTTCAGGTATGGATTTTTTTCCTACTTATATTATTAATGACCAGATTATTGTTGGTGATTTAACAGAAAAAGATTTAGCTGAACTTTCAGGTTGTGGATAAAATAAAAACAGGAGGTAAAAATGGTAAAAGTGAATCAGGATGAATGCATTGGATGCGGTTCCTGTGCTGCTATGTGTGGAGAAGTTTTTGAGATGAAAGATGGAAAAGCATTTGTAAAAAAAGGACAGGAAAATTCAAAGGCAGATTGTACAAAAGAAGCTATTGATATATGCCCTGTAGATGCAATTAGCTAAAAGGAGGATAAAATGGTTTCAGTTAATCAGGAAAAATGTATTGGATGTGGTGCATGTGCTGCATCCTGCGGAGAAGTCTTTGAGATGAAAGATGGTAAGTCTCATGTAAAGGATGGTCAGGAAGCTTCAGAAGCAGATTGTGTAAAGGCAGCTGCAGAAAACTGTCCAGCAAATGCTATAACTCCGTAGAATTTTATTTCTTATAATCTTAAATTAGATTTTATACTCTCCATAGCTTGTTCTACTTCATTTCTGTGACCAAAAGCACTGAATCTAAAAAAACCTTCCCCACTCGGACCAAAACCTGCTCCCGGTGTTCCAACAACATGGGCTTCTTCTAGTAATTTATCAAAAAAATCCCAGGAAAGCATTTCATCAGGTGTTTTCATCCAGATATAAGGAGCATTAACACCTCCATAAAATCTCAAACCTAATTCATCCAACCCATTTCTTATTATTTCAGCATTTCCCATGTAATGAGCAACTAATTCTCTACACTCTTCCTGTCCCTTCTCACTTAAAACTCCTAGTAATCCTCCTGTTTGCGCAATATTTGAAGCTCCGTTAAAAAAAGTGCTCTGCCTTCTGTTCCAGACATTGTTTACTGCACCAGGATTAGAACCTTCGACAACAAGAGAATTTGGAACAGCTGTCCATCCAAGTCTAACACCTGTAAATCCTGCATTTTTTGAAAAACTACTAACTTCAATAGCACAGGACCTGGCATCTGGAATCTCATAAATACTTCTGAGATTTCCAGATTCTGTAATAAAATCAGAATAAGCAGAATCAAAAATTATTACTGATTTATGGTCATGGGCATATTCTACAAATCTTTCTAAACTTTTTCTAGTCATAACAGTTCCAGTAGGATTATTAGGGCTGCAGAGATAAACAAGTCCTGCTTTCTCACTAGGAATCTCTGGAATAAAACCATTTTCTTCTGTGCAGGGCATATAAATAACTCTTTCATATTTTCCTGTCTTTTCATCAAATTTTCCAGTTCTTCCAGCAATAACATTTGTATCTAGGTAAACAGGATAAACAGGATCTTGTAAGGCGATACTTGTTCTTGGAGAGAAAATTGATTGTATATTTGCTGTGTCTGGTTTTGCTCCGTCACTAACAAAAATTTCAGAAGGAGTTAAATCAACTCCATGTCTCCTAAAATATTGTTCTGCTATAGATTCCCTAAGCTCATTCATACCTCTTTCAGGACCATAACCTTTGTATGTGTCAGGGGACCTAAGAAGATTAACACCTTGTTCAAGCCCTTCTGAAACAGCAGGTGTTAAAGGTTCTGTAGTATTTCCAATTCCTAAATCCCAGATCTTATCCTCAGGATGAGAATCTTTAAATGCTTGCCTTCTTCTAGCAATCTCAGAAAATAAATAACCAGCAACCAGTTTTCTGTAATTAGGATTTAATCTAACCATTATATTTCTTAGAGATATATTATTTAAAAGAATTATTATAATTCTATGGTTGTTTTAAAAAAATAGAAACATTTATAAATATGAATTTCTATTCATATGTGTTATCATTCACTTAATGATAGAGGATATTCAAATATGAACAAATATTATTTATTTTTTGGAAATCTTGCAAATAAACTAAAAATAGATATTATAACTGAACTAAAAAAAAGTCCTTGTTCTGTTCTAGAATTATCTGATAAATTAAAGACAGAACAATCAAAATTAAGTCATTCTCTTCATTCATTGAGATGCTGCTCAATTGTTAATGTAAAACAGGAGGGTAAAAAAAGAATCTACTCTCTGAATAAAGAAACTATTCTTCCTATTCTAAAAATAATTGATAAGCATGAGAATAAGTTTTGTAAAAAGCACTGCAGAGCTCTAAAAAAATAAAACAAAACCAGGAGCTAAAATGAGGCAAACTTTTCAAAACAAGTTTGAACAAAACCAGGACTTAAAATGAGGCAGGTATATCTGGATAATGCTGCAACAACTCAGGTTGATGAAAAAGTAGTAAAGGCTATGCTTCCATATTTTTCTGAAAAATATGGAAATGCCAGTAGCCAGCATATGATTGGTCAGGAATCAAAAAGAGCTTTAGAGGAATCACGAGAACTTATTGCAAAAAGCATTGGAGCAAAATATGATGAGATTATATTTACTGGCAGTGGAACTGAGGCTAATAACTTTGTTTTAAAGGGTTTATTTTTTGAAAATAAAGAAAAAAATAACATCATAACAACAAAAATAGAGCATGACTGTGTGTTAAATACATGTAAATGGTTAGAAACACAGGGAGCTAAAATTACTTATCTTGATGTTGATTCAGAGGGTTTTATAGATTTAGAACAATTAAAAGATTCAATAAATGAAAAAACACTTGTTGTTAGTGTTATTCATGGTAACAATGAAATAGGAATCATCCAGGATTTAGAGAGTATTGGTGAGATCTGCAAAGAACAAGGAGTTTATTTTCATACTGATGCCTGCCAGAGTTATACAAAAGTTCCTATTAATGTAAAAGCCTGTAATCTTGATTTTATGACAGTCAACAGCCATAAGATTCACGGACCTAAAGGAATTGCTGCTCTTTATATAAGAAAGGGGATTAAAATAACTCCTTTGTTGCATGGAGGAGGTCATGAATATGGTTTAAGAAGTTCAACTGAGAATATTCCTGGAATTGTGGGTTTTGCAAAAGCAGTTAAAATAGCAAATAAAAAAGACATTAAAAAAATGACTCTACTTAGAGATAAACTAATAAGAGGTATTTTAAAAATAGATAATGTTAAATTAAATGGTCCAAGAGGAGATAAAAGATTATGCAATAATATAAATATTAGTTTTAATAATATAGAGGGTGAATCTATTGGTGGTTATTTAGATAGTTATGGAATAAGTGGTTCAACTGGAAGTGCATGTTC
>WJLK01000147.1 GCA_014728565.1 Candidatus Pacearchaeota archaeon | reverse complement strand
TCACCTTTGAATTGCCAACTTCTTCTGAAGTTGATAAAATTTCAATTGATTTAAGGGATTCTTCAATTGATGAACTAGAAATTTATGATAAATCTGGAAAAGAGATAAATTTTATTTTAAATACTCAGAACTTTCATTATGAAATTCTTCTAAATAATCCAATTTATACAGATAAACTGAGGTTTAAAATAGATTATCAGGATATTATAAAAATAAAAGAAATCACTTTTTTTAATCTTGAAACATATCAGGAAAAATCTTATGTTTATTTTTATGTTAATAATGATTGTGGTACTGAACATATCTTTTATTTTGGAAGATACGGAGAACATAACTCAAAAAAAGGTTCAAAGAGCCTTCCTGTAGAATTTGATGTAAATGTGGAGACTTTCACTAACAGCCAGTATGACGATGATTTTGATGATGATTCTATAAAAAATGACAATGATAATTGCTTAGATGTTGCAAATCAAGACCAAAAAGATATTAATTATAATAATATTGGAGATGCTTGTGAAGATGATGACAGAGACAGAGTTGTTAATTCAATAGACAATTGCATAGAAGATTATAATCCAGACCAGTTGGATGATGATAATGATGGAATAGGCAATGTCTGTGATGAAAGTGATGAAAGATTTTTTGAGAAAAACAAATATTTACTATTTATTTTTGCAGGAATAATTGCAGTTGTTTTTATTGTAATTGCTCTGATTGTAATGAAAAATAAGAAATAAGTTCGTTATATATAAATCGTTATATATAAAATGAAAAAACAGGAAAAATATCCAGGGGGACATTTTATAGGAATGTGGATGGGAATTGGTGTTGCACTTGGACTTCCATTTGGAATTCCTCTTGGAAACATAACCCTTGGAATACCAATTGGATTGGCAATTGGACTAGCAATCGGAGCATCAATTGAAGCTAAATATAAAAAAAAGGGAAGAATAAGACCTCCGACAAAAGCAGAAGAAAAAGAAAAAATTGGAGTTATTATTGGAGTAATAGCTTTGCTGATAGGTTTAGGAGTATTTTTATCAATACTGCTATTGAGTTAAAATGAAATACAGAGTACATAAATTAGACATCAAACTGGCAAGAGAACCAGATAGATTAGAGAATTTTCTCAATAATCTAAAAGGAGAGGTTATAGCGATAATCCCTGATGTAAAAACTTTATTTCTATGCTATGGTGCAAAAGTAAGTTTTGTTCTTGTTGTTGAGAAGCTTAAAAAATAAAAATTAGCTCTTAATCCCTCTCAACAATCTTATTTTTTCCATGCCTTCTTGTGTTTCAGCAAGTTTTTTATAAAATCTTCTTGATATAATTATCTGGCTGTCAATAAATTCCTTGAATTTAGATTTCCATTTATCTGGATTTTCACGGATATATCTTGCCCATCTTTCAACTTGTTCCATGTGTGTTTTATCTCTTACTCTTTTACTTTCCATATCTCAATCTCCTTATTTTTTCTTTAATTTTATCTATTTTTTCCAGGTCTATTTTATCTTCATAAATAATCCTAAGATGTCTTGCATCTTCTATGTCTTTATCTGAACCAAGATACTCCTCTTTAAATGCTATATTTGATTCAATGCTTGAGAAATAAATATCAATTCCAGTTAGAGGAAGTTTAATCCTGTCTTTTAACTGCTCTTCATCAAGTTCATCTTTTGGAAATTTAATTTCCATTTCAGGAGGAAAATACCCCTCTTCATCATAAACATATCTAACACTATCTCCTTTTTCTAAGTAATGCTTATAAATAATTTCAGGATTTTCTGACTGTATGCAGGCAAATCCTTTATTTTTTAATTCTTTATGCATATCTATAAATTTTTCTTCAGGCATTTTTTCAATAATCATATCTATATCCTCTGTACCCCTTGTTCTTCCATGAGCAATTGCAACAAAACCAGAGCAGACCATATACCTGACATAGCTCTCAATAATTCCACAAAATTCTTCAACAAATTTATCTAAAATTGTTTTATCATCTACATTTCGCCTGTCTTTTTTCATAACCTTTTTAATAATTAGTATCTATATAATATTTTCTATGGAATTCTCTATATTTTTTTATTCTTTTAAAAAATAACTACTTATAAACAACTCCAACAACAGCCCCATTTATCAAATTAACAACTAGCGCCTGAATTATCCAGTATACAACAACTACAGGAGATATGTTCATGTAGAGAGGAAGTCCAAGAAGACCTGAAAGACTTCCGATTAACCAGACTATCAATCCATATCTCATTCCTTTTCTATAGCCTTTTCCAGAAATTGCTTTCTGAATTACTGCATAAATTGCAACAAAAAGAAAAGCAACTATTAATCCTATTAAAGCTCCTAAAATCACATTAACAGGATTTGCCATTGCTTCTGAACTTTTCCATAAAGAAACTGGAGGCAGGGTATAAACCCACTGAAAAAGCCAACCACAAGTCAACCATGTAATAACTGTTCCAATAATCCAGACCAATAATGAGGCAATTATTATTTTTTTAATATTTAGTTTCATTTACAAACTCCTCTTTATTATTTATAATAAATATATTATTTAAATATTGTGGGGAGAAATTAAACACATAAAACTCCCCAAAAACATTTAATAACCTGATTAGTTTAATAATTAAAAATGGGTGTTAGGAAGAAAAGTGTAAATAAAAAAAACAGCAACAAAAAAAACAGCAAGAGTTTTATAGCAATTCCAGACATAATGAAAATAGCAATTGTCTGTTTTTTTGCAAGACTTGCCTTTGCATTTTCAGAAACTGTCTGGGCGCTTTACATAAATGATTTTGTTCATAATATTTCTTTTGTAGGATTTATATCTGGATTTTTGT
>WJLK01000146.1 GCA_014728565.1 Candidatus Pacearchaeota archaeon | reverse complement strand
GACTATTGGGGAATGCTGTGAATATTTGAGAGATGAATCAAACTACAATCTCGTTAAAGAGATTGTAGAAGTTGAGGATAAGACAAATCGCCTGTGTAGATTTGAGGAGGTTTATAAATAAAAATAGGAAAGTCTAGTTAAGCAAGAAAATCTCCATCAACTGCAATAATTTTACCTGACTCTTCAATATAACCTATGTGTGTAATATCAGATTTACAAGGAGTATAACCTCTGCTAGATAAATAACCTTCCCATAATTTTAAATCAGACTCTCTTATAACAGGATTAACATCTAATCTTTCTCTTGAAACAAAAACTCTTGCTCCAGCAACTTTCTTACTAGGAACAACTATATCTCTTGCATCTCTTATTGAATCAGCTCTTTCCCTAGATGAAGGAGCACCTCTTACTCTTCTAAAAAGTTCTGAATTATAAGGAATATTCAAAACATACTGCTGGAATTGCAGATGTTTTCCCTGAATAGATTCTCCTCTAATTCCTGAACCAAGAACAGCCATATTAATATTAGCAGCAAGCTCTTGTGTTGGAACATCAACTAAACCTATAAAATCTGAATAAGGAGTCATAAGACCTCCGTCTAATTTCCAGGGATCTCTACTATTACTAGGAATAAATAACAAATCATTATACTCTCTAAGAATACTCTCTATCTCACTTTCAGATTTTCCATGAATCTCCTGCATTAGATTAGCCATAGGATAAAAATTTTCCTGACCATAAATAGCTAGAATTCTATTTCCATGTCCATTACCACCATGTTGAAGAGCAACACCATTAAAAGAACACAATACAGGATAGCCTTCAGAACTAAATGCCAAACCATGAATATAGTGAAAAGCTAACCAGTTTCCAACTAACCTGTCAGAAAAAACTTCTGGAGTCCCAAGATTAACCTCAGGATTCCATCCTTGAATAAAATCCCTAACATCATATAAACAATTTTTCTCATAAAATTCCTGAATATCCATTTGAATAAACTTCAATAAGAGTTTAAAAAAATAACTGCAATTAAAAATAATCAATTACTTAGTCAGAATAAGCTTTTTTCCTCGGCTTATTAAAATAACTCTTCCAAGAATCTTTCTCATCTCCCTATCTAAGGTACATACAATGTTCTTCTTGCTCTCTCTAGCTAGATTAATAATAGCTTCATCAACTGTTTTTCCAGAAGCTTTTATTTTTTTTATTTTATTAACCTCCAGTAATTTAAGAGCAAGTTCAGCAGCAGCCCTGTCCTTTCCTGTTGTTTTCCTGTATTTGGGTTTTCTTTTTTCAACAGGAATTTTTTCTCTTTTTTTACTGACTGTTTTTAATTCCTCAATAACCTGCTCAGGAACAAACAACTCAAAATTTTCATTTAAAAGATTATTAATTTCCTCGAAATAATCTAATTTTTCTTTTGCACAATAAATAAGAAAATTCGTATCAAGTATAACTTTCATTTAAAAAATAAATAAGGAAGATTTATATAACTATCTGATTTTTTATAACAATGCAGGATAAAAATAATATTCTAAAAACACTGAAATCTGTAAAAAAATCTTTAGAAGATAAGAATTACCTTAAAATAAAACATCTGAGCAATGAGATAATACACTCTGCCTCAATTGAACAGGATTCTGAAATTGTTTCACTGGCAGTTATTATTTACTCTTTGAGTAAGTTAATAGAAAAACAACATTTCAAGGATGAAAAAAACTGGCCATCTTTTTACAGGAGTTTTCTAAAAAACATAGATGACATGATAAAAGCATTAGAAAAAGATAATACAGAAAAATTTCATTTTGAGATTCTCTCTAACAGAAAATTAATACAAAATCTCAGTGGAAAATTAAAACACTATATCCATGATGTCTTTAGAAAAGCAAAAATAAACAAAGCTTCAAAAGTATATGAACATGGAATAAGTATGGAAAAAACCTCTAAAATTCTCGGAGTAAGTATCTGGGAACTAGCTGAATATGCAGGACAGACAAGAATAGGAGATTACAGCCTCTCTGTAACAATTCCTGCCAGGCAGAGAATTAAACTCGCTGAAGAAATTTTTAGATGAAATAAACTTTTTAAAAAAGTTTAATCAAAACCAAGATTTCAAAATGAAACCAAGAATAATAAAATCAAAAGATTTAAAGGAAAATAATTTTGGGCATATAAAAGTCACAGATATTATTAATACAAAAAACTATCCAGAAATAAGTATAGCAAAGGTTAAATTAACAGGTAATGAGGCTAAGCTTGGCTATGATACAAAAAGCGATGTTCTATACTACGTAGTTGAAGGAAAAGGCAAGTGTATTATTAACAAAAAAGAGCATCTAATCAAAAAAGGAGATTTAGTATTTATTCCTAAAAATACTAAATACAGGAATACAAAAGGGCTAACCCTTCTTGCAATATCTTCTCCACGCTTTAACAGAAAACATAGGAAATATACAGAATGAAATCGAAATATCTAATATTTGATTCAGGTCCTCTGATTAATTTTTCCATGAACGGAGTTCTGCATTTACTAGATAAATTAAAAAAAGAATTTAGAGGAGAATTTGTAATAACCAAAGAAGTTAAAAAAGAAATCATAGAAAGACCAATTAATATAAAAAGATTTAAACTTGGAGCATTACAGTTAAAAAATCTTTTTGAAAAAGGAGTAATAAAACACGCCCCAATAAATAATGAACAAGTTAATGAACTGAGAAAAATAAGAAACAAATTAATGGAAATTGCCAACACAACCTTTGAAGCAAAAAATAGAAAACTGCATCTAATTGATAAAGGAGAGGCAGCTGCTCTTGCTCTTTCAAGAATCCTTAATAATGCTCCGATAGTAATTGATGAAAGAACAACAAGAATGTTGGTTGAAAATCCTGAAAATCTAAGAAAACTTTTTGAGAAAAAATTACATACAAAAGTAAGAACAAATAAAAAAAATTATAAGTTTTTTAAAGATTTTAAAATAATAAGATCAACTGAACTAATTTACATAGCTTATAAAAAGAGATTATTTAATTTAAAATACCCTGAAACTTACGAAGCAATGCTTTATGGAATGAAATACAAAGGATGTTCTGTAAGTGAAAAAGAAATAGATGAAATGAAAAGGCTTTAAAATACTAATTCTTTAAACTTTTAATGGGTGTGTAGTTTAATGGTAAAACAGCTGGCTCCAGACCAGCAGCTGGGAGTTCGATTCTCCCCGCGCCCATCATACCTTATTCTTAAGAAAAATATAGACTATTACTACAATAAAAACAATCACAAGTATTAAAAAAAACAAATAAAAAATAAAACCTCCGCTTTTCTTTTCCTGTTCTTCCTCCTCTTCCTGAACACTCTCGTTTACATCTAAATCCTCTGAATCATCATCAACAATCCTATACTTATAATCAAGATTTCTACTAAAAGAAACACTTAAATCAACATAAGAACTATTTCCTTCCTCTTTTATTTTTAAAGGAGTTATTGACAGTCTCTTTACTGTTTTTTTCTGAGACTGAATTATTTTAATAGGCATCTCTCCTATTTCAATAATCCCCTCATCAAAAGGAAACTTCTCAGAGACTTCTATTAGTTTAATAGTATAATCCTCATTATCAACCTTAAATGAAATTTCTGGATTATCAAAAGTTAATTCTTCCTCAAAATGAAAAGAAAAATTAACAAAAGATTTATTATAATCAGCATATATAGTCTTAGGAACAAGTGAAAGACCATTAATTTGCCTTTTTTGTGACTGGAATATTTCAAAAACATCTCCATTAACACTAATAAAAGCTTTATCAAGAGGCTTCCACTCAACAATCTGATTCACCTTTATAATATAGTCCTGATTTCTTAGATGTATATTAACAACATCTCTGGCTGAAACTAGATTTAAACATAGCAAAACAAAAAACATTAATGCAATACCTCTTCTTTTCATTATAATTAAAAACAAAAGAAATTTTTAAACCTATCTAAATCTTTCAAAAAACAAATAACCCCAATATTTATAAATTATTATTTCCTAGCTTATTTATAAATAAAAAGTCTTTAATCTAAAATGCCAAAAAAAGCAGGTAGTAAAAAAACAAAAAGAGTGACTAAAAAACAAATAGAAGAGGCTCTTGTTGAAAATTTCATCAATATGCAAAAAGTTTTGACTAATTTAACAGTGAAATTTGACGAATTATCTGGAAATATTTCTAAGCTTCTCCAGTTATTTGAAATATCTGCTAAAAATTTTGCTGAAAAATATGGAGAGGGCTATGAAGATAAGTCAACCAAGATAGACAAAGAATTCCTAGAAAAATTAGACAGATTACTTGACCAAAATAAAACAATTTCTAAAGGAATAATGTTAATGGAAGAAAAAATAAAGGGCAAATCAAAAGAGGATGAATCAAAACCAAAGATGGAAGGTTTCAGACCAAAGCCAATTCCAAAATACCAATGGGAATGAAAAACGAGCACCTAAGAATTATATTTCTAAAAAAATTTACAGAAGAAATAATTGATATCCTGATTAAACAGTATGCAGCTGAGCATTACATAAAAATAGAGAAATTCAAACAGGAATTTTTAGAAGAAAAACCAACACCTGATGAAGCTTTTAAAAAGGCAGTAAAAACTCCTGTATTTAAACCATCTCTTTTTACTAAAAGAATAATTCCTCAACAAGATATTCCTCAACCAACCACAGGACCTTCAATAAGACCTATAGAAAAAGAACATGCAACACACCCAAAGAGTAATCAATTTGTAAGGTCAATGCAATCAGGAGAAAAAGAGAAAGCTCCAGTAAGACCACCTTCTCCAAGGCTAAGGAAGATGCTTCAGGTAAAACCTGCTGCAACAGAGAGAGCACCAGGTCTTGCATTGGGAAAAATACAACAACTTTTAAAAGACCCCGGTGTACAACTATTGGAGTGTCCTGGACCTGGAAAAAATATCCTTGTCAAAAAATTAAATAAAATGAATGTAACAAAGATAACCATGAATAAAGAAGAAATAAATGAAGTTATAAACAGTTTTTCAAGAGAGGCAAGAATACCTCTTATAGGAGGAATACTAAAAGCAGCTGTAGGAGACTTGATAATATCAGCAGTTGTCTCTGAATTCGTAGGTTCAAGATTCATAATTAATAAAATAACTCCATTTAACCTTGTAGACACTTCTGAAATTCCAAAAATATAACTCCCAGGTGGAGGAAGAAAAACTTCCTCCAATTCCCCTTTTTATTATTAAGCTAAATTATTCTTTTTTTAAATGATTTAGGTGATTGAAAGCTTACTATGAAAAACGAATAATAAAAACTTTATTTTTAATCCCAGTTTTTGAATTCCTATTTTAATAAACAATAAATTCAAAAATATATTTAAATAAACAAATCAATAGAACACTATGGAAAAAATATCAAAATCAAAAATAGAAAGATATTATAATACAACAGATAAAGCATTAGAAATAGCAAAAAAATCAGTAGCTAAAAATAAACAGAAACAGGCAAAAGAGATAATACTAATGGTTGAATGCTATCTTGCTGATTCAAAGCATTTTGAAAAAAACAAAGACTTTATAAATGCTTTTGCTGCAATAAACTATGCTCATGGCTGGCTGGATTGCGGAGCAAGACTAAAAATTTTCAATGTCAAAGACAACAGGTTATTTACAGTATAAAATTTAAAAACACACCTATCCTTATATAAAAGTTATAAAATGAAAAAAGAAGTGATTGTAATAAGTCTAGGAGGAAGTGTTATCATCCCTGATAAAATCAATCTGAAATTTTTAGAGAATTTCAAAAAAACAATAATTAAAAATACAAAAAAATATAGTTTTGTTATTGTCTGTGGAGGAGGACAGACAGCTAGAAACTACATTAATGGAATTCCTGATATAAAAAACAAGAAATTATATCAGACTCTTCTTGGAATTGCATCCACAAGATTAAATGGAAAGTTCCTTACTTACTTTTTCCAACAGTACAACATAGGAATTCCAAAAAATATGAGGGACATTGAAAAT